>CAZKDA010000127.1:0-13418 GCA_964551455.1 uncultured Saprospiraceae bacterium | reverse complement strand
TTCCGACTTTCCAACTCCACAAATTAGCAAATTAGCAAATCAGCAAATTGACAAATTCCCAAATTAGCAAATCAACAAATTAACAAATCAACAAATTAGCAAATCAGCAAATTAGCAAATCAACTTTTAACTAACTACTAAAGAGAAAACTACTTGTTATATTTTATAAAAGATTTCCGTTTATGAGCAATGGTATTCAGGCTATCAAACAAAGATTCGGAATTATCGGCCAATCTAAAGAACTGGAACAAGCCCTAGATACCGCTATTCGCGTTGCAGCTACCGATCTTACGGTCTTGATTAAAGGAGAAAGCGGCGTAGGAAAGGAAATATTTTCCCAGGTGATCCACGCCCTTAGCCCGCGAAAACACAACAAATTTATCGCGATCAACTGCGGAGCCATTCCCGCCGGAACGATCAATTCCGAGCTGTTTGGCCATGAAAAAGGCGCTTTCACAGGAGCTACCGCAGAGCGCAAAGGTTATTTTGAAACCGTTGATGGTGGAACCATATTCCTTGATGAAGTTGGCGAATTGCCGCTCGATACACAGGCCTTTCTGCTTCGGGTGCTTGAAACCGGGGAATTCATCCGCGTCGGATCCTCAGTCACGCAAAAAACCAATGTCCGGGTCATTGCAGCTACCAATGTTGATCTGGAGCAAAGAATCAGCAATGGAAAATTCCGCGAAGACCTGTATTACCGGCTCAACACCGTTCCTGTAAATGTGCCTGCCCTGAAAAACCGTCGGGAAGACATTCACCTGCTTTTCAGGAAATTCGCCGCCGATTTTGCCGAAAAATACCGCACTACATCTATCCGGCTCGACGATCAGGCCTTGCTGCTTATCGAAAATTATAGCTGGCCTGGAAATATCCGCGAATTAAAAAATGTGGCTGAACAGCTTTCCGTACTTTCAGAAGAGAAACTAATCACTGCGGAAGACCTCATCAATTATATCCCGAATATCCGCCACAGAAACCTGCCGGCGCTTAGAAAAAACGGCGATAATGCCGGGATCGGAGAGCGTGAGATCCTTTACAAATTGTTGTTTGAAATGAAAACGGATCTCAACGATCTCAAAGCGCTGGTTTTCGAGTTGATAAACAACAACGACCTTACGTTGCCAGACAACCGCAGTATGCGACAAATCCAGGGCTTGCGTTTTTCAAAACCACCTGATCCGAGCAGGGAACACGATTACGCAGACGATATCTCAAGGATGTATGAGCAACATGATGACTTGCCGGAAGACAGCAACCTACAGCCAATCATTATTGATAAATCCAATCAAAAATCTTACAGCCGCTCGGAAGAGGTGGAGGAAAACCTTTCTCTCGAAGACATGGAAAAAGATCTGATCGACCGTGCTTTGAAAAAACACAAAGGAAGAAGAAAAGACGCTGCCGAAGAGCTGGGGATCTCTGAAAGAACATTATACCGAAAAATCAAACAGTATAATTTGTAACCGTTAATTTGTTGAAACGGAGAAGCTCAATCGCCACTTGTTTCGTTTCCTTAGAAAAGTAAAAATCATGCGCCTTCGATATTCCGCTATTATTTTGTCGATCATCATTTTACAGCCATTTTTTTCCTGCAAATATTCTTTCAGTGGCATTGGTATTCCGCCGGACATGAATACCTTTTTTGTCGAACCGATTGAACTTATTACAACCAACGCCGAACCTTCGATTGCGATGGTGTTCAGGGAGGCGTTGAGTGATAAAATACTCACGGAATCGAAATTGAAAAAAACCGAGATCGATCCGGATTATGTTTTCAGCGGGTCTATTACGCGCTACGATGTCACCGCCGTAGCGCCCCAGCCCGGAGAAGTCTCCGCTTTCAACCGGCTGGAAATTTCCGTCAAGGTGAAGTTTGAAAACACAAAAGATGAAAAACAAAACTTCGATCAGCAGTTTTCCTTTTTCAATGACTTTCCAAGCGAGCAGAATATCCTTAGCGTACAGTCAGAACTGATCAACAACATTTTCAGCCAGCTTGTAGAAGATATTTTCAACAAGGCTTTTACTAACTGGTAGGTTTTGGGTTAAAAGGTATTCTTCCTGTGGGCAGTATAGGTATTTTATTTCTTGCTTTTACGCAAACCTGCCCGACAGTCAGGCAAAACGGATTTTTACTGACACTCCGGCGCAGAGCTTGCCAAGCAACAGCATGGCATAGCCTACGCCGAACGGGTTGTGTCAATGGTACAAACAACTTTTTATTACCATAGCTATTGAGCAACAACAAAGGTAGCTGATTGACTTGCATCTGTATTGTAAACTTTTATTTGTTCAACAGGAAAATTATCGGAATATAAAGGCTCTTCAACTTCAATAATATATGAACCAATAGCTCCAGCATTATGGTCAATGATCATCCAGTCCACTTCATCCTGGCAATTTAACACTTTATGAAAGGAGTGGCATTGAGTTTCCCCGACCGAGAGAAATCGAGGTATGCCTGGTAAATCACTATCATCAGGTTCATATTGATCAGGATCTGTTTCATTTATATCAAGGACATAAAATTGAGATCCTCTCCCATGAATAATACTATTCCACATAACCGCTCTTTGAAATGGAGAAAAATAATCCCGACATAATATTCGTGAGGAAGACATTAAATTTCTTTCATGTGGAATATATAAACCACCCCACCTGTCTGTTTCGTTTTGAGTATAATTACAAGTGAGAGAAACTTTGCCATTAAGATTAGGGTCAGCTGGAGTATCCCTCAATGCATCACCATTTTTCTCACAAATCACTCCTGTTTTTGGGGGAAAACATGAAAAAAATTGCCCTATAGCAAATTTTCGTGTTCGGCTAACACATTCTTGTCTACATTTTCCTGCAAGATGATTTCGATGAGTATGCTCAAGGCCAAAATAATGTCCAATTTCATGAGCTAATGTAGAAGTTTGATTTTGTGTACGGGGGGTATAGATTGCCCTTTCGACCACTATGAAATCACCGATTTGATTCCAAACACCATTGCCATCTAAGTAATCTCGAATCAAATACACATTTATTGCAAAAGGACTTGTAACTCCTTCAGAAATATGGTTTAAAAAGGCACCAAAAGAATTCATTTCAACAGCATCTGCATTGACAACAAATTCTGGACACATCATATAAAAACGAACATTCATAAACTGTTGGAAGGTTTGGTTTAGATCATCCATTATAAACTGCAAATCAGCTCCATTGGGTAAACCACTCTCTGTTTCACTTTCAGAGTATATTATAAATTTAATTGGAATAAACAGTGGTCCGGCAATGTCGGTACATTCATTGTCGGTAGTTCGGTGTCCGCCACCTTGTCCTTCTTGATCTTCATTCAAGTGCATATCAACAGAATCAAGTACATCCAGAAGATAATCGTTATTGCCATACCAAGGGAGAAGCTCCATTTCTTCATCTGTCCTTTCAAGCGTTCCGCATGTATCGATTTGAGCAAGAAGGGAATTCGATAAAATACTAAACAACAGGCTTAGATAAAAGGTATTAATTTTCATTTCAATGTGAGTTTGTGTGTTTAATTTTTATAAAATTCGATGTATTGTATAAAATCACCTTCATGGTATAAACTATCATTATAATATATTTCAAAGTAATCGTACCATATAGCTGGACAGTCATTTTCTTTAAAAGCGTATTCAAATTTTATGGTATCGATATCTTCTCTTCCGGGTGTACCGGAGGGGTCAGGAAGTTCAAGAAAATAAATTTTAACATGATTCTCGCCAATTGGTTCCAACGGGTAATCCAGAATTAGAAAGCCTATCTTTCCATTACCCCCTACAGATAAAAATGACGCATGATTTCCATTTTCCTGTTTCAATGTTACTTCTTCAGAATTATATTTTGCTCCCCAAAGAGCGATTAGGTTTTCTCCTGATCCCTTGTCAAGTAATCTAAAACTAAAGCCTCTTTCGTATGGTAACACTTCTCTACATTCTTTATCACAGCCGGAGCAATTAAAAGCTATATAGGGTAAAAAAAATAAAAATGTGTATAGTAGTGATTTTCGATATTTTATTTTCATTATACTTCTGTTATGAGCTATATATTAAAGAAGTGCCAAAAGATTATTCCAGACCTTGCAAATTAGAGACATGGTTATAGACAGGTGTATTAAATATCTGTAAATCTAATAATAATGGACATTCAATTCCTAATTGTATGTAGATATTTTACATAAATTTAATATACCAGATAGTTTAAGCACACGCTTAAACTTGATACGCTAAATGACAAATAGCGAATGATGTTGAAGCTGCAACCTGCCAGCGTACCCCACACTCGCGCCACCTCTCTGAGGTAGTGTGTCAAATTCATCTTGCCTCCGGCAATAATCAGCGCCCAAATCTCCAGTTCGTCGTAGGCATTTACGCCGAACGGGACTGCGCCGGAGCGTACATAAAAATCTGCCTGTCCCGATCCCGCTAATTAGCGGGAGGGTTTTATGAAAAGCCGCTCCATCAATCAAAATACAACTCGAGTTTATTTTTTAAAATCAAAAATCCATTGATGCTGCAATTCCGGAATTAAAAAAGTAACCCAGCGTCATTAATATAACCCAGTCGTTTTTACAAAATATTCGTAATTTCGATCTTGTATTTTTCGAGTTTCCAATCAGCATGGGTATGAAAGCAGAGCAATTCGCCGAATTTTTAAAAGACCCCGATCAACTGTATAAAATCTCTTATACGGAATTGAAAAGCCTTGTTTCGCAATACCCCTATTGCCAAAACCTTCGATTTCTCCTTTTACAAAAATGCGTTTTTGACAACCATAAAGACCTCGACGAAAACCTGCGTCTGGCTGCAACCTTCAGCAAAGACAGGAAGCTGCTTTACAAACAAATTCAACCGAAAGTTTCTGAATCGCCCTCAGAGCATCCACAGCCTGGTGCCGAAACTTCAATCGAGACGGAACCCGTTTCGCAGTCCGGCAACCAAATTACATTGCCTGAAAAAACTGAACAAGAGCCATCGGCGGTTGAAACGCCGACTGCCGTTGAACTAGCCGTTGAAGCCGAAGTGGCGCAGGCTTCCGTACCGGCAGAAGTCCCGGAATCCGAAAGTATTGAAAACGAAGAAAATTCAGACTCCGCGCCCTTATATTTCGATGACATTGACCCCGATGCTGAAGTAGAAGACATCACCGAAGAATTGCAGCTAGAACTGAAACAGGAAACCGGCGAAGTGGAAAATGCAAGTACAGACACAGTTCAGGAGGATGCCATTTCGTTTGAAGACCTGATAAAAATGGACAACAAAAAGCCGGTTAAAAAACCATCCTCAAAATCACGCAAAGTTCCTGAGGGAGCCGAACACCCCGCTGTGGAAAAGACCAAACCGCCGGAGGGCTTATCTTCGAAATCCAGGAATCCGAAGCCAACTCCGAAGACCTCCTTTGGAAGCTGGATCAAGCAATTCCAGTCGCCGCAGGACGCCGAAGAAAAACCTCCAAAGAAGGAAAAGAAAAAAAAGAAAAACCCGAAAAAAGAGGAAGCCTCCGGAAAAAAGCATAAAAAAAAGCATCCGAAAAAAGAGAAAAAGCACATTGTCCTGGCGGAAAAAAGCCTGAAAGTAAACAAAGAAATAGCTTCCGAAACTCTGGCCAATCTACTGGCCAAGCAGGGCAGTTATGAAAAAGCCATTGAAATGTATGAGCAACTCAGTTTGACTATTCCCGAAAAAAGTAGTTACTTTGCGGATCAAATTAAAAAAATCAAAAACAATCAAAAATGGTAGCATTGACCGTACTTATAGCCCTGGTTAGCGTTTTGTTGATGGGCGCCGTACTTATCCAGAACCCAAAAGGCGGTGGCGTAGATTCCACCTTTGGCGGTAACGCCACGAACCAAATGTTCGGCGCAGCAAAATCAACGGATTTCATAGAAAAAATAACCTGGTACCTGGCAGCAGCTTTGTTCATCCTTTGTATCATCGCAGCGATCATGGTGGGAGGCTGAAAACAATACAGCCCTAAACGACACAAAAAAATGGTCAGAGAATGTAAAGTTTTCTGACCATTTTCTTTTTTATCATTCCGAATTCAGTCCCATAAAGCGTATCTTTGCTTGCCTTTTTGAAATTCCGTTTTTTCTGGAGTACAGCGCCGCAATGAAAAGCAATATTGTTTAACTAAAAATGGCGAACTCTGGAAGCTCAACCCTTCAGGTTTCCGGATTTTTCAAACTGAATTTTTTAAATTAAACGAACTGAATTTTTTAAACTTTTAAAATCAAAACATCAATACAATGAAGCCGATCAATGACAGAGTTGTAGTAAAACCCGCCCCGGCTGAAGAGAAAACTGCAGGAGGGATCATCATACCGGATACCGCGAAAGAAAAACCGCAAAGAGGTAAGATCATCGCAGTCGGCCCCGGAAAAGAAGGAACTCCAATGACCGTAAAAGTTGGTGATACTGTACTTTATGGAAAATATGCAGGACAGGAACTTCAATACAAAGGCGATGAATACCTGATCATGCGCGAAGATGATATCCTGGTCATTTTATAACCAGGAATCTATTTTTCAGATCTTGTCCAAGATCACAATCACCGACTTGATAACTCATTTCTTAAAAACAAAAAAAAAACGTATAAAAATGGCTAAAGAAATTAGCTTTAATTCTGATGCAAGAGAAAAACTGAAGGCTGGGATCGATGCTCTTGCCAACGCTGTAAAAGTTACCTTAGGTCCGAAAGGCCGAAATGTCGTATTGCAAAAAAGCTTTGGCGCACCAACCGTTACAAAAGACGGAGTGACCGTCGCCAAAGAGATCGAACTGCAAGACCCGGTTGAAAATATGGGCGCTCAAATGTTGAAAGAAGTAGCCTCCAAAACTTCGGATATCGCCGGCGACGGCACCACCACCGCCACTGTTCTCGCACAGGCTATGGTAACGGCAGGTATGAAAAACGTTACCTCCGGCGCCAACCCGATGGACTTGAAAAGGGGAATCGACAAAGCGGTTCAGGCTGTGATCAAAGACCTGAAAAAACAATCGGAACACATCGGCAACGACTTTGAGAAAATCCGCCAGGTAGGTGCAATCTCCGCAAACAATGACGACGAGATCGGTAAATTGATCGCAGATGCCATGAAGCGGGTTTCCAAAAACGGCGTCATCACAGTGGAGGAAGCAAAAGGAACCGATACCTACGTAGAAGAAGTGCTCGGCATGCAGTTCGACAGGGGTTATCTCTCTCCGTATTTTGTTACGAATGCGGAAACTATGGTGACGGAGTATGAAAACCCTTACATCCTCATTTACGATAAGAAAATATCCAACATGCAAGACATCGTCCCGATCCTGGAAAAGGTGGTAGGCGCTGGCCGTTCATTGTTGATCATCGCCGAAGATATTGAAAGCCAGGCTTTGGGCGTGTTGGTCGTCAACAGGCTGAGGGCACAGTTGAAGATCGTTGCTGTAAAAGCGCCCGGATTCGGCGATCGCCGCAAGGAGATGCTCGAAGACATTGCGATCCTTACAGGCGGTACGGTCATTACAGAGGATAAAGGTTATAAGCTGGAATCCACCGAACTGGCTCATCTGGGAACCGCTGAAAAGATCACTGTTGACAAAGACAACACCACCATTGTCAATGGCAAAGGAAAGGCAACTATGATCAAAGCACGGATCAACCAGATCAAACAGCAGATCGAAGCCTCCACTTCCGATTACGACCAGGAAAAATTGCAGGAAAGGCTCGCAAAATTGGCCGGTGGCGTAGCGGTTTTATACGTTGGCGCGCCTACCGAAGTGGAAATGAAAGAGAAAAAAGACCGCGTGGATGATGCCCTGCATGCTACCCGTGCTGCCGTTGAAGAAGGTATCGTGGTAGGCGGTGGTGTTGCCCTCGTCAGATCGATCAAGTCACTGGAAAAGCTGAAAGGCGAAAACGACGACCAGAACATTGGCATCAGCATCGTGCGAAAAGCGCTGGAAGCGCCGCTTCGCATCATTGCAGAAAATGCCGGCGTAGAAGGTTCCGTCGTGTTGATGAATGTCAGCACCAAAAATGGCGCTCATGGTTTCAACGCCCGCACGGAAATTTACGAAGACCTGAAAAAAGCCGGCGTGATCGATCCTACCAAAGTCACCCGGATCGCGCTTGAAAACGCCGCGTCTATCGCCGGAATGATCCTGACCACTGAATGCGTAGTGAATGACTCCGCTGAAGCCGAAGGTGCTGCCATGCCTCCGATGGGCGGCGGTATGCCGGGCATGATGTAATAAGTTTTTTCAACGACATAAAAAAAGCGCTTCAACTGATGTTGTGGCGCTTTTGTTTTTCTAAAGTTTTATTTAATCCTCTGGTTCTTCCGGCAATGCTTTTAAATTCTTTATGTACCGTTCAAGGTTAAAAGGCTTGCTAAATTTGAAGATCCCAAATAATTCAACGACTAAACATTGACCGATCAATTGCCTGGTTTCATAATCATCATATCCCAGTTCTCTCAATCTATCGTAAGTTTCTTTCGTTTCAGGAGGATCGTTATTCCTGAGTTGATTTTTTATGATCTTAAAAACCTGTTCTCTAAATAATTCAGGTGATTCCATAATTGTAGGGTTTTCTAAATTGTCCTTCCGGATTGTACCGAAATAGGCTGTTCAACCTTCGCTCGCGCTATCTCTCTGAGGTGATGTGTCAGTTTTTCCCAAGTTTCCGACGTAATACGGGATATTGAAAAACTCCTCCATGATGCCACACTCCGGCCAGAGACCTTAAAAATACTGCGCGAGCGGGGCACTTTGGTTTCCGGGTTTTGATTTTAAATTCTCTGCCAATTTGCGTGGAAACCGATTTGCCGGGTTCCCAAGCTAATGAAATTACCTTTTCATTTTACTGACTATTTTCGGCGCTCGGTTCGCAAAAGTTTTCGTTCCGTTTTCCTGTTCGCGAGATCCACTCTTTTTATAAATTTTTCTGATTGCGATCAACGGTTGGCATATGGCTTTGTGGCGGTTTCGAAGCAATTTCCTGTCCGCTGAAACCAAAACTGGCTACGGAGCGAAAACCTTGCTGGCAGCCGTTTACTCGCCATAAGCTATATGCTGTGTTGTGGTGCGTTTTTTATTCTTTTTCTAATTCAGTCAATAAATAATCAAGTTCCGAATATGGTGCAGAGTCTTCTCGTTCCCATTCTTTTTTGTTTTCCTGTCTTTTTTTAACCGCAATTATGCTTTCAGGTCTGCTGTCTTTTAAAACTCTATACACTAGCTTTCTAGTCGGAAAGTCTGTTGGGTCGTAATAAAGCCAAACGTTGATTAGTATTTCCAAGTCGTTTTGACTTTTTACTGAATTCAAACTTTCTAGACTTTTCGTCATCAATTCTTTGTTGTCTTGAGAGTCTGTTGATTCCTGGTATTTTATGTAGTCTTCAAATACTTCTTGAATTGACTGAATTACTGGATTAATTTGGGTTCTTTGGATTGCAAACACCAAAGTTGAATTAGGTAAGAGTTTTAAGACTTGTTTCTTCGGTTTCAATTCTTCTAAATTGTCTGGGCTCATTGTGTGTTCAGTCCTAATCAGGTACTGCCAATTATTGAGTTCCAAATCTTTCGTGATACTTACTACAAGGTATTCAGTGGAAGCTTCCGACTTGTATGAGTACTCTATTCCATTAATCACCATATCGCAAGCACCGTCTATTGCAGTCAACTCAAACCATTGACCTTTTAGATTGATACCGATACCATTGGCCCACGCATAGGTTTCATATTTTATTTCTGTTTTTCCGCTTGTCGTCTTACCATAATAAGACTTGGTACTTACATCGTAAACTTCGTTGGAGTCTTTTTCAATTTGAAGTTTTCCGAAACTTCCTTGAAAGTCAAGGATTAGCTCCTTTCCCGTTGGAGTAACAACATATAAAACCCCATTCGTAGTTCCTTTGAATTCGCCTTGTTCAAAGTCCTGAAAAACAGATTTGAAACCATCTCCGTCTTTAAACTTTTTGGTCGTTTGAGAGAACGAAGTCTGAAAAAGTAATATCGATAAAAATGTAATTATCAATCTTGGCATATAGTTTCTCTTTTAATGCACCACAACGGTCAAGTATAAGAGCAGTAGCGGTTTCAAGGCGATTACCTGTCCGCCATCACAAAAATTTATTAAATGCACAGACCTTGAATTTACCATTTCACCCGCTATTGCTCTTATACAATGTTACCACACGTACTTCTTCTTTGTCGAAGTCTGTAACTTTCTTCAAAAATACAAGAAAAAAATTTTGTAGGGTCAAAAATTGTCTTTAAATTTGCATACTATAATTAGCACGAATTATGCTTAGAGAACAAACACAAGACTTAATAATTAGTCAGGTAAAATATGAGAACAGTATAAAACTTTCAAGCAGAAAGGACTTAGGCGTTTATCTAACGAACAATATAAATACTGTTGATAATATTCTTGATGTCATTGACTTTGAGGCGGCTGATATTTTAAGTAAAAAAGTGTTAGAACCTTCTTGTGGAAATGGTGTTTTCGTAATCCGATATTTAGAAAAGTTAATAAAGCTTGGGGCAAGTGAGTTTGAATTTGCTGATTTTATCGAAAAGAATCTTTTTTATAATGATATTGATAAGAAAATGGTGGATGTTACAACTGAAAACATCCAAACTCTTTATAAAAGACATTTTAAAAATACATACAAAGGTAAATTCAATGCTTTTGTGTTTGATTTTACACAACGAATCAAACCAAAAGGAAATTCACTATTTGATACAACTTTAGATGTTCCAATTGCTAAATTTTTAGAAGATATAGATTATGTTATTGGTAATCCGCCTTATGTAACTCTTTATGGAAGAAGAGATAGAAAAAAAGATGAAGCGCAAAGGGCTTATTATTTAAGTCGTTATTCCCAATTCCCAAATTCACTTAAAAATGGTAAAATAAATTTTGTAATGCTTTTTCTTGAGCAATCAATAGACTTTCTTAAAACTGGCGGTAAATTAAGTTTTATTATTGACTTAGCATTTTTTGAAACTGCTTATGAGCATACAAGAAAATATCTTTTGGATAACACTAGAATATTAAGTATTGAGTATAATATCAAAGATTTTGAAGTAGCGAGTGGTCAAGTAATTATCAAAGTACAAAAAGAAAAAATCAAAAATAATATTGTATCAATTACTGATGCTGAATCAAAGAGTACTATTGAAATCGACCAATCAAATTGGAATAACTCCAACGACCAATATCGCTTCAAATTCAATTTATGTTCAGTTAATCAGCAAATTATTGATAAAATCAAAAAGAAAAAATGTAGAACTTTGAAGGAATTGTACCCAAAGAAAAATCTTAGAACTTGTGTTATGCTTTTAAATATGGAAAACCTATTCGTTTTTGAAGAGCAAAATAAAGATTTAAACGTTCCCATTTATCCATATTACCAAGGTTCAAAAGGGCTTTCAGAAAAATACAGCAACTTAAAGCACACTATGTTTTTTCATTACAACAAACAATTACAAGATAATGTAAATGATGAACTTAAAGCTGAACTTGAAATAAAAGGTGTTAAAAATAAAAAACGGCTAGGGTTAGGTGAAATAGTAATATATGATAATCCTAAAATTTTTATTCGTCAGTCAGCAAAAGAAATAATTGCTTCATATGATTCACAGCCAAGTGCAGCCAATAATAGTCTATATGTCTTTTCATTAAGAGAAAATAGTGAAGAGGCTATTCAGTTCTTAAAATATTTAACTGGGTTATTAAATTCAGAACTAATTACTTTTTACGCTCAACAAGAAAAAATTATACGGTACTCAAAAGGTAAACAACCACAAATAAAAACATCGGATTTATACACTATTCCTATTCCTGAAGATAAAAGTTTACAGTCAAAAGTTATTAGTATAGTTGATAAAATATACCAAAAGAACGGTTCAGAATCTGAGGCGAAGGAAGATATTGATAATCTTATTTTCGATTACTTTAATATCGCTAAAAATGAAGTTATAAAATTAAAAGATGCTATCGAATCTTTTTAGATAGTTCCATTTCAGATTTTTTGTTTGATTCGAGCAATATTCTTTCGACTTCATCTATTTCTTTTAGAGCTTTGTTGGAAATTTTAATCTGTCTTTCATGACTTTCCTTGATTTTAGAAATAAGCACTTTAATAAACTCTTGTCGTGTTCTATATTCAGAAGGTGCAGATATATTTACTTGTAGCTGATTTTTAGGATTTCTTCTAAAAGTCGAACTTATATCTTTTAGAAAATATAGTTTTGTGTAACTTCCATTCAATTTAACGAATTTTAATCCGTTACCATCTGTCTCATAGAATACGTGGATGAAAGCGTGATAAAAATTACCATCATTAATAAGTTTGACAATCTTGTTTGGTGTTCCAATATCTGGATTGCTGTCAGCACTTGTAATTTTGAAAGCTTTAAAATCTATCCATAATTCTTCATCTACACTTTTTAATCTAAATTTAGTTCTAGCATCCCAAGGGTTCTTTGTGCTTCCTTTTGGGGCAGATTCTGAATTGTGAAAATACTTATGTTTCTTTGTTGCTTCAACAAATTTTTCTTCCAACCAATCACTAATTTCTGCACCCGCTCTCGATTTTGCAGAAATATTTAGTTTAAGATTTGCCTTAACTATGGCATCAACAACCTTAGTAAGTTCACTGATTATTAAATCTTCAAATTCTTTTATTGTCATCAAATAACTCTTTTATATCAACATTAAGTGCTTTTGCAATTTTCTCAATGTTTACAAGAGTTATATTTTTTTCAGCACGTTCTATCATTCCGATATACGTTCTGTGCAGGTCAGCCTTAAAAGAAAGTTCTTCTTGTGAAAGATTTTTTTCTTTTCTCAACTGTCTAACACGTTGTCCGAATTTTATTAAAATTTGTCTGCTCTCCATTGAATAAATTACAATGGGGCAAAGCTACTTATAGTATGCAACCCACACCACATACTATAATTAGCATTTCAAGTTTCAAATACCCCCCACAAAATTATTTTTCATTCTCGGTCTGTGTCTTTTTAGTATGTGTGGTAACATTTGTCTATCCGCCAATCCTGCATTGAGTGTCGTATATTTCTACTATGTACGACCACTAATATCTCCTTATATTTACAACTTTTACAAGTATAATGTTGAATGAAATTATTTTTGTTTTACCGATGAACATATTCATAACTCCTTGAGAAGTTTCCCTTTGAAAGTAGCGGATTTATTACCCTGCCTGAATTTTTACTACTATTCTCCACACCATCCAATTTCATTCGGAAATCATCGCCGAAATAAAGCATGAAATGCTTAACAACCGAATATACAACATTTATGCAAACACAAAGCATACATTTTTAAAATAGTCGATGCAAATCCGTTGGTGAGATTTTATTTGGTTTGAGAAACTTGCAGG
>CAZKDA010000126.1:0-13656 GCA_964551455.1 uncultured Saprospiraceae bacterium | reverse complement strand
CCCACACACCTGCTGCGCCGCCGCCTGTCCAATATATTGCTGAGAAAAGAGAGCTTGAGGTAATTAAAAGGAATAGGGCACAAAGGAAAAAACACTTCTTCATGATTTGTTTTTTGAAAGTTGAAAAATGAAAATCCAATAAAGGGGAAAAAGTCAATAACGGTTGGGAAACGCGAAAATAATAAATTTTCCGTGTGCTATAAGATCAGTGAGGATTCAAAATGACAGGTTTTTCAACCCCTGCCATTTTGAATCCATTTTTCCCTACTCTTATTGTTTGATTATTTTTTGGGTATGAATGGCAGAATACCCTTGCACGATAATAAAATAGCTGCCCGGAGTGAGGTCGCTCAATGAAAACTCTATCCTGCTTGCTTTGGCGTCATTCTGAAAGGTCTTGTACACCTTACCCGACATGTCGCTGACGATTATTGTTGTTTCACTATCGAGCGCGTCATCTGTTTCGATAAAAACAGCATTATTCACAATAGTAGGATAAATTTTAACAGATTCGTCTTTTAAAATTTCCACCGTTTTAATATCGCTGTAAGAAAACTCGCCGTCGAAGTCGGTTTGCTTGAGGCGATAGTAGCTCAGGCCGCTCAGCGGTTCTGCGTCGGTATGATAATAATTTGAAATTTCGGTGGTTGTGCCCATTCCGTCAATGTTGGCAATGGCAGTGAAGTTTCGGCCATCGGCGCTTCTTTCAATGGTGAAGAAGTTGTTGTTAAGCTCGCTGGCAGTTGTCCAGTTGAGTTGCACTTTGCTGTCAGAAGGTCTGGCGTTGAATTCGATCAGTTCGACAGGCAGCGGTGCCTGGAATTCCAGGGTCAAGGCGTTTCCGCTTGCGCCACCGGTGTAAGAAATGGTCATACTTACACCATTGAAAACCAATGTCGATCCTTCTGGCAATCCGGCAAAATGACCAATGATAGGAAATGGGTTGGTCAACTCAAAGATCATAAATTCATCACCTGGCTGGGGAATGTAGTCACCAATAAGGATCAGGTTGGTGCCGGTGATCTCCAATTCTCCATCAGTAATAACACCAGCGTCAATCTCAATCCGGTCATAATCATTTGCGCCATTTATTTCAATTTCGAGATTGGCGTTGATCAACTCCAGGCTTTCTTCCATAGTTATCTTTCCAACCCCGTCAATGCCGGGTTTCAAGAAAGAACCAGGAAAAAAGATCAGGTCGTTGAAATTGCCGTTTTGGGCATATCCTTCACCCTCGAATATACCGTAATTTTTCAGGTTCGTTCCTTCGTCGAGTATCCACGAAGTAGCATCATAAAGCCTTATAGTGCCGTAGTTGAAGATATGCCACCAGTTGGATCCGTCGAAACAAACCGGAGCTCCGGATATTTCGATAGTACCATGATTCATCAAAAACCTGTCAATATTGCCTTTGGCATTCAGGCCGACAGAATTGGAATTGGTTATTGAAATATACCCGAAGTTTGTCACATCGCCATTCAATTCCATACCATCGCTGGCTGAGTTTGAAATATACACACTTCCTGTGGCATCGACCTGCATGTATGCGTTATCATTGATGTCGATACCGTCCTGACCGTGGTCAGAAATAATGAGGGTACCTTTTACGATGAGGGTCGTATTTTCTCCATCTTCATCGAGATAAATCCCGTCATTGCCACTTCCGATAACCGTAAGGGTATAACCCGCTGCAATGGTCAGGTAGGCATCGTTGTTCAATTCGAGGTATTTTAAAGTAATGTTGGAAGCATAAGTAACCGTGAAGGGTCCATCGATAAAAACCCTGTCATCGAATGCGGGCACCCTTTCCAGGTCCCAGTTGTCGGGGTCTTCCCAGACGCCACTGGCTCCCAGGCCTGTCCAGGTAATTGATGCAGAAAAGAGGGAATTGGAAAAAAAGAGGATTACAATAAGTTGGTTAAAAAATCTTTTAGTCATGATTCGATTTTTGAAAAAATGTAGTCAATTAAAGTTCCTTTTCAGGGGGAGATTTAAAAACGGAAGGGAAGCGCGAAATTAGTAATATTTCCCGTGAACTTGAAACAATTCAGAATTCAAAATGACAGGTTTTTCCAGTCCGTATCATTTTGAATTCAAATTGTTGTTTTGCAATCTAAACCTTATAGTTTGATAATTTTTTGGCTATAAAAAGAGGATTGGTCAGATACGATAATGAAATAACTCCCCGGTGTGAGGTCTTCCAGCGAAAGTTCGTTGCTGCTTGATTTGGAAGACAGCTCGAAGGATTTACAATCTCTGCCATTGAGGTCTTTGACGACTACGGTGATCTCATTGTCCAGGCTACCGTTGGTTTCCAATGTTACGCTGTCATCGACGAGTGTAGGATAGATTTTTACATTTTCGTTGTTTTCAAACGTTGCGGTTCTGATATCGCTGTAAGTAAAGCTTCCGTCGAAATCGGTTTGCTTGAGGCGGTAATAGTTCAAGCCGCTTTTCGGGTTATTATCAACATGAACATAGTTGGAAGCCTCGGTGGTGGTTCCATTCCCATAGACCGTAGCAATGGCTTCAAAATTGCGGCCATCGGCGCTGCGTTCGATAGTGAAATAATCGTTGTTGGTTTCGGAAGCGGTAGTCCAGTAGAGTTTCACAACATCGTCCGTCGCTCTGGCATTGAAGCCGACAAGTTCGATTGGCAGCGGGCTGTCGGCCAGGGCAACAATATCGTTGCCATCGCCTCCCTGATAAGAAATGTATAATACTTCATCATTATCCAGTGTTACGGCGCCTCCTTCGGGGATGCCATTGAAAGTACCAATGAGGTTATGGGCCGGATCGATATCGAAGATCACAATTTCATCGCCCGGGCCGGGGACATGCGTACCGCTGACTTCCAGCGTAGCGCCGGAGATGTCAATGTGATAATTGGTTACCAACTGGTCATGTTGAGTACCCGGCGTTGTTCCGTTTATTTCTATTTCAAAGGTAACACCCATAGTAAAATCTATGGTTGTAGTAGCATTTATAGTAAATGTTCCGGGAGAAGCTCCGGGTGCAATGGTGGAGTTCGGATGAGCAAAGAAATTGTTCGCGTTAGCTATCGTTCCTTCTCCTCCGAAAACACCATGATTATGAAAATGGCCGCTGCTTGCCAATATAAAGTCGTCAATATCTGACACGATAACTTCTCCGTAATTGGTGAATATTTGGCCATTAGTTCCAATGCTAAACGCATTTTGAGCTCCCGAAATGACAATAGAGCCACTTGCTTTATTCTCAATTGCGCCTGCTTGATTATTCGCTATATGGATTGCATTCGCTGCGGCAGAATTGATCGTGATTTCTCCGAAGTTGGAAAAAGTACCGTTAATTTCTATACCACGGCGACCGGGGCTATTTATGGTGATTTCTCCATCCTCACCAACGACTAAAGCAGCAGAAGTAACCTCAATGTCTATTCCTTCTTCAGTACAGCCGGAGATGTCGAGCGAGCCATTTATGGTTAAGGTGCTATTTGATAGAATACGGATTCCATCAGAATCTGTAGGACTATCACCGGTTGTAGTCAATGAAAATCCAGTATTAACGGTTAAGTTGCTTCCTCCGGTTATATCCAATCCTATGATTGTAACATGAGAGGAAATGGTTACCGAAACTCCGCCACTAATACTAACATGGTCGGTTGGTCCGGGCACTGCATCGCCAACCCAGTTGTCGGCATCCTCCCATGCATTTGTTGAGGCACCGCCATCCCAGGTAATCGTAGCAGCAAAAGTGGAAGTAGTTAAAATGAATAAAAAGAAAAATGTCAGTAAAGATCCGTTTTTCATCATTTGAGTTTTTGGTAAAAAAAAATAAAAATTCAAATCAATGGTGGGGCATTGAATGGAATATTTCCAAAATATCGGGGAGAAGAATTTAGGTTTTGGGAGTAGTTTAAGTCGAAAGATACCTAAAAGAGGGAAAAGTTTAGACGCGCAAGTTAAGATTTTTTTTACAAATATTGATTTTTTTTTCATAAAAATACAAAAAGTGTGACAATGAAAGCAGATGGAAAGTGAATTGAAATCCAGAAACCATCTGGCTTAGCAAAAAAAAAGTATGATTTTTTTTATCCGAAAAAAAATGTAAATTAAAGCATATTATTGTCAGTCGCTAAAAACAATAAAGATGAACAAATATAAATTTCCTGGAGTATTGCTGCTTGCAACGTTGTGGCTATCGCCCGTGAACGAACCGCAAACAGATGATCTCGCCAAAGGCCTGGTGGCTTATTATTCCTTCAATGATTGCAATGCCCGCGATGAAAGCGGGAACGGCTCCGATGGTAAGTTGTTTGGAAATGTCGGTTGCTGGTGCGGCATTGAAGACGATGGTTTGCTATTTAACGGCAAACACGATTATGTCGAATTCTATGGGATTGTGAACCGCTATTTTACCACTTCGGATTTTACGATAAGTTTCTACTTTAAATCCAATCAATATTCTGTGTTGAAGCAAAGCCTTTTTTCGAAAAGAGAATCCTGTGAAAAATACAATGCACTCGATTTCCGACTCGATCGAAACCTGAGTATCGTGGAAACGGATTTCAACGAAACCCCTGTGAAGGATTATGGGGATATTTCCCCTGAAACCGGAGAAAACGGATGGAAACATTTTGTGCTTGTCAGAAAAGGTTTTAAAGCTTACACGTATATCAATGGCGTACTGATCCGTGAAGGGCATAGGTGCAGCGGGGTGGACATCAGCAACGAAGCAGTCTTGTCTTTTTCCAATAGCCCCTGTGTTTATGAAGGCGGAGCTACGCGGTTTAAAGGAATCCTGGATGAATTAAGGGTTTATGATCGAGCCCTTGACGAATCGGAAGTCGAAAACCTGTACTTACTCAATCCGGTCGAAAAAGCAGAACAGGATTGCGTCAGTTGATCTCCCTAAATTTTTACAAAAAGCCTTATTCGGTTAATCCTGAAAAACTTACCTTTGCCGGAGGCAGAGAATCAGGAGTAATGAGTTAAAGGTTATGGGTTAGAGGTAATGGGGTTAGGAGTTAGAGGTTATGAATTTGTAAACGGACGCCTGACACCAGCAACTAGCAACTAGCAACTGTGAAACAAAAAACTGTGAAACAAAAAACCAATAAAAATTATGTTTGAAGATTTAATGGGAGGTATGAAAG
Source organism: uncultured Saprospiraceae bacterium (assembly GCA_964551455.1). Classification (GTDB taxonomy): domain Bacteria; phylum Bacteroidota; class Bacteroidia; order Chitinophagales; family Saprospiraceae; genus JAHDHW01. The sequence goes on along the minus strand of CAZKDA010000126.1, from coordinate 8,519 downwards.
AGCAGCAAAAAGCGATGCGGTCAAAGCTGGCTCAAATTTTTGTCGAAGAGCAAGCCGGTGATGGCGCCGTCAGGGTCACTGCCAATGCCAACAGGGAAATCATCAACATATCAATCGACAGATCAGCATTGGATTTGGACGATCACGAGCAGCTTGAAGACTTCCTCGTGATCGCCATCAATAAGGCGTTGGAAAAGGCCGCACAGAAGGAAACTGAGGAAACCCAAAAAATGATCAATGATTTGTTGCCACCTGGTTTTGGTGATCTTATGGGATAGGTTAGCTACACGTAATAATGTATTTGCCCCATCGTTTTATAAACTGTAAAAATTCTCAATATTGATTGAACAGAAAGATAACCTGATGAAATATATTTCCTCGCTGTGCTTTTGCTTTTTCTCTCTGGCAATATTTGCCCAAACTAACCAAGATCTAAAGGCCCATTATCCTTTTGACGATTGTACCGCCAACGAAGTTGTAGGCAACGGGCCGAATGGCACGGTGATCGGAAGCCCGGATTGTGTTTGCGGCGCAGTGGGTGAAGCTTTACAATTCGACGGCGTATCCGATCATATTCTCTTCCTCGGCGTTTTGAACGATTATTTTGAAAGAGAAAACTTCACCATGAGTTTTTACTTCAGTCCGAGAAACACAGGAGGAACCCAAACCATTTTTTCAAAAAAAGAAAATTGCGACGAGATCAATGCTTTTGCGGTTCGTTTCACGCCGCAATCACAGATATTGACCGTCGAACTCAGCGAAAACTCCAGCAAACGATCTATTTTAAACACAAGGATCGACGCGGATAAATGCTGGCAACATGTCGTCATCGTCCGGTCAGCCGGCACCACAAAACTTTTCCTCAACGGAACTTTACGGGAAATGCACGAAGTCATTTCAAGGATCGATCTGGGCAACAACAGCTCAATGGGGATCGCCGAAGGGCCTTGCGTAGGTGTTACCGACAACCGCTTCATGGGTGTGATTGACGAATTGCGCATCTACGACAAAGCCCTCGAAGATAAATTAGTATCGGAAATTTACACACTTACCAGGCCTGAACACATTTTAACAAACGATACCACCATTTTCATCGGCAACGATATCCAAATCGTCACCAGCGCCAGTTGTGCCGATATTTTTTCCTGGTCTCCGGTTGATGAAATCGATGACCCCTCGATCCCGGAACCGCTTATCTCCCCTACATCTTCAAGGGTTTATACCCTTTCTTTCACAAATATAAACCTGGGTTGTATTGCTGAAGATTCCATCCGGGTGACTGTGCTCGATCCTGATGAACTGGATTGTACAAAAGCATATCTCCCAAAGGCATTTACACCCAATGGTGACAACCTGAACGATGATTACGGAATCAGTAACCCCTATGCAATCAGCGACCTGATCTCCTTTGAAATATTCGACCGCTGGGGAGGATTGGTGTTTTCCACCACCAACCCCATGGATCGCTGGGATGGCACTGCCAAAGGCCAGCCACTCAACCCGGGAGTATTGCTTTATAAAGTCCGTTACCGATGTAGAGGTGAAGAATTTATCGACGCAGGAAGCCTCACGATACTGAAGTGAAAGAGACATCAGACTTTAGACATCAGACTTTAGACGTAAGATTTCAGAGAAGGACGGGAGGAGGGGAACGATGAGTTAAAAGTAATAAAGTTAGGAGCCGATATTTAGCTCTTAACCCTTAGAGCATCGGTTCAACTACAAACCTCGAACCACGCCAAGGCGGGGCAAGCTATAAACCATAAACTACTCCCCACAAATACAATTCAACTTTGGGTTAATCGCGGATTCGCATTTTTTTAATTAAAAATTGATTTTTCCGTTGGTTACAACTTTCCGCGCGGATGAAAATTGATGAGCGTTTCTCTCAGGAAATCGGTGTCGAGGTGCGTGTAAATCTCGGTGGTGATGATCGACTCGTGGCCGAGCATATCCTGTACGGCTCTGAGGTCGGCTCCGCCTTCGATGAGGTGAGTAGCGAAGGAATGCCGGAAGGTGTGCGGGCTGACGCGTTTTGAAATTCCGGCATTGCGGGCAGCGTCGCGGACGATCATAAACACCATTTCCCGGGTCAACTTTTTGCCCCTGCGGTTCAGGAAAACAATATTTTCATCAGCCGGATTGATATTCCCCTGGCTTCGGCGAACTCCGTCGATATACAACCGAATATGCTTCACGGCCTCTTCACCGATAGGAACCAGCCGCTCTTTGTTTCCCTTGCCGATCACCCGAAGCATTCCGATATCGAAATAAATGTGGGTCAGTTTCAGGTTGACCAGCTCGCTGACGCGGAGACCGCTGGCGTACAGGGTTTCGAGCATTGCCCGGTTGCGAACGCCATGCGGTTCGCTCAGATCAATTCCGTCCAGCATTTGCTGAATTTCTTCAAGGTCGAGCACATCAGGGAGTTTTCGTTCCAGCCGCGGCCCTTCCAAGAGTTCCGTGGGTGCCACATCCAGCTCTTCCTCCACGAGCAGGTATTTGTAAAAAGCTTTGAGGCCGCTGATGATCCGGGCCTGCGAACGGGCGCCGATGCCCAGCCCATTGATCCAATGGATGAAAGCTTCGAGGTGATCTAAAGTGACTTCTTTGGGCGACAACTCCAGCGATTGCAACTCCAGGAACTCCGCCAGCTTGTTGACGTCGGCCATGTAGGCCTCCACCGAATTTTCAGCCAAAGCCCTTTCCAGCATCAGGTAAGATTTAAAGCCGTTTATGTACGATGTCCAATTCACGAATTCTTCATCATTATATTTGTGGTAAACAAAATTAGCTTAAAATGGGATGATATGTTGATGTGTTGATTTGCTGATTTGGAAAGTTGTTAGTTTCTAGTTGCTGGTTTTTAACCACTAACCACTAATAACTAACCCATCACCCATTAAAAAAAATCAACCGATATTCGGAAAGCCCGATTTTTTATGTACTTTTAGTTCAAACAAAAAAAGCCCGAAAATGAGATTATTTATTGGCTTTCTGATCTTCCTGGCTTGGGCGTCCATTGCCCGGTATTATTACGTTTGTGAAATTAAAAATCATTGCGGCAAATATGTGGAAGAGCCTGAAGAAGTTCTTCGCCCCTTCACTTTATCGCTTGTACTCGACGACAGCATTACGTTGTTGAGCGGCTACGAACAATTCGCTTTCGGAAAAGACAGCATTCAACCGGCACTCTCACAAAATAATAAGATTTATCTCGACAGCGTGGCCGGATTCATGAAAACCGATTCTTTTTACAACCTCACGATCAAGGGGTTTTTCCGTGCATCTGAACGCGGCAACTGGGCGGGGATCTATGAAGACCTCGGTACTGCCCGTGCAGCAGGTATCCGCGCATTGCTGATCGGCCGGGGGATTGCAGAACGCCGGATCTCGCTCGAATCCGCCGTGCATCCGCAGGAAACCCTGGAGACGCCGCTCGTTTTCAACATGTATGATACAAACGATGCTGTTCCCGATGAGTTTTCAAAAGTCCAGTTCAGCTTTACAAATATGACTTATTCGGATGCCAACTTCGAACACAACTCCGATGTTTTTGCGCCCGGTGAAGCTTTCAAATTTTATGCGGATTCAGTGGTCACTTATTTCGACCTCAACCCGGATAAAACACTTACCATCATTGGGCATTGCGACAATACCGGCACCGAAAAATACAATTACGAACTGGGTTTGAGGAGAGCTAAAAACACACAGCTCTATTTTGAAAAATTGGGTTTAAAACCCGAAACGATGAAGATCGAGAGCAAAGGTAAAAACGAACCCATCGCACCCAACGACACGGATGAAAACCGCCAGAAAAACCGAAGGGTCAATTTTATTATCGAATAAAAATTATTTTTTTAAAAACATACTTGTATGGAAGCATTGCAGACTTTTTTCACTCAATTATTTACCGAGCTAAATAATGAAGATAGCATCGCTGTCTTGTTTTTTTTAGCCATTTCTTTTCTGATCGGTTTGTTCTTCGGAAGGATTTCCATGAGGGCAAAATACCGTCGGGCGAATAAAGCATTGAAGCAAAAAGAATCCGAACTGATCTCCCTTCAGGCCGAATTCGATGTGTTACAAAAAAAATATGAAGAGAGCGAAGCACGCATCAAAGATTTGGAGTCCGAAATCAATCAACTCAAGGTAAATCTCGCAAAAGCGGAGGATGAAAAAATGAAACTGCAAAGCCAGCTTCTTGCTTCGGCTGACCAGTTCGAAAAGCTAAAAAATGAAAACGCTACGAACCTCTCCCGGATCGGAGAACTCAACAACAAAATCGCCGCTCTGGAGGCAGCAAAAGACATCCGGAAGCAGGATGCCGGAGTGAAGGACGAAATGGGCAGGATACAAAACGCATACACCGAAACCCTCAATAGACTTGGAAAACTGGAAGGAAAACTCAATAAGCTGGAAGTGGAAAACTCCACCCTCCGCAGCGAGGTCACTTCGCTGAAAGACCTTTCTTCCGTCGCGTTCGTAGATGTACCGCTCGACGACAACGGAGAGCCGGAAACACAACCCTCAAAGGAGCAACTGGCTCTGGAAGCCAAAAAAAATATCCAATTGGTTTTGGGAAAAAAGATACCCGCAGCAAAAGCCAAAGATAAAGATGACCTTTCCGCATTGAAAGGTGTCGGCCCTTTTATTGAAGGAAAACTCAACGAGATCGGGATTTATACTTACGAGCAGGTCAGTAAATTTGACAATGAAATTATTGCCTTGGTCACTGACGCCATTCAGTATTTTCCCGGAAGGATCAAAAAGGACAACTGGCCAGGACAGGCTAAAAAGCTGCTCAAAAAAAAGTAGCGGGTTAGCTTTTTGGGTACAATTCAAAGCAATGATGCAATGGTTGAAAGTTTTTTAACTTTCAAAGCTACTCTTCTTCAAAAAAGCCTCCGCCGAACGAGAACCCCACCACAGGGCTTTTTAGAATTACCGGGATTGAACACGGAGATTTCACGATCAGGGATGCCGCCGGCCACCTGCTGAAATCCGGGACATTCGATCAACAGGGCATTGATATTTCAAACTGGCCACAGGGGATATACTTTGTTGAAATTCACCACAATAACCGCCGACTGATGGAAAAGGTGCTGAAGTATTAAAAACCGTGTACCGGCGAATTCATTCGCCGACGATCCCGTGAATTTTTCGGCGACCCGTACCGGCGAATTTATTCGCCGATGATCCCGTGAATTTTGCGGCGAATAAATTCGCCGGTACGAAAAAAATCTCCGAATAATTTTGTTTTTTAACTTTTAAAAAGTAACATTGTGCATCAACCCGCCGAAACACGCAGTAACAACCTTTCTGCTGCTGAACATGATTTTTTCTTTTTCACATTCAAAATCCATTAATTATGAACTCTCTAGTCCCGATTACTTTTTTAAAGCAAAAAGCCTTAATGATGGCTTTATTACTGTCCATCTTATGGAGTGTAGAAAACTTCGCACAAACTACACTTTTTAATACCAGGTACGAACCAACGACTTCATTGAATGCCGTAACGCTTAATCGGCAGAGTTTTGAAGGTGTAGATGGTAGCGCGCCCGCACCCAATGATTGGGATGCTCTACCGGATTACGGAAGGAACCTACCCCCTATATGGATTTTTAATGGCCTTACAGAAGGGATGCAGGCTTCCGATATGATCGCTTCAATTGACGAGGATCCTTTAGATTCAGAAAACAACGTGTTGAAGTTCACCATAGACGAGCCTAACACTGATAACGGAAGGCTTCAAACAAATGTCAAGTACGAGCAGGATTACCTTTACGGTCAACCCAAGTACCAAAACGGGCTAAAGCATATCCGTTATACTACTAAATTGTATATCCCTGATGATTTTGAATGGATGTTGGCAAGCGATATTGAAGATGAAGATATTTACAACACGACGTATAACTTTATGACGCTGGCTGAGTTTTTTAACAGCGAAAGTGATACTTATTCCGTTGGAAACAGTTTTCGGATAAGCCTGAACTTGCATAAACAAGAGTATGAGGATTATTTCAAGTTGACCATAAAAGGAGAACCGTATGTGTACGATGATATGGAAGAAGTTTGGAAATGGGGCGACGAGGATTGGCATGTAACATCAACCCAAAAGATCGGGAAAGTTTCATCCGGCCTGGATTTCGAGCTGAATCAATGGTTGAATTTGGATGTAACCCTTGTTGAAGGTGATGATAATAACGGGCGATTTATCCTCAAGATCAATTCAACGACTATATTTGATATCACCGATAATACTCATCACGTAGAAGATGAAAGATTAGACGGCTTCCATCATATCATGCCTCAAAAACTGTACACCCGGAAGACAGTTGTAGATGCCTTTACGCTTAATTCCGCTACCCTTCATGTCTTTTGGGATGATTTTTTATTGCAGTATATCCCTGTTGATGGCACGAATTGTAATAAAATTGGCGCGAGCATTAGAGATGCAGAACAAAATAGCAATGGCTCAATGGATTTGAACGATGTAGATTTAGATTTAGACGATAAACATATTGGACTTCAATTTGATGGCTTTGTAATTCCAAATGGCACTACGATTACTGAGGCTTACATAAGGTTTGTGGCAAAAGATACTGATGGAGGAATTGTTGCAACAACTATTAAGGCAGAAAATTCAGTCAATCCTGATGAATTTACGACGAGTACTGGTGACCTTTCTGGTAGGGAATTCATAGATGAAACTTATGAGGTATCGTGGAATATTCCACCATGGATAACAGATGAAACATATCAAACTCCTGATATAAGTAGTATGATTGAACATCTTCTAAATGAAAAGTATTTTGGTTTTGAAGCGAATGATATACTCTCCATTGTTCTTTTTCCAGGAAGCAACTCAAGTGAACGTGTAGCATATAGCTGGGACTCTGGAAGTGGTGGTAACAGTGCAAAAGCTCCCTATCTCTGCATATCCTATATCAGCCAGATAACCGGCGAAATACTTACGCATTGCAGCGATACGCCGATAGCAGTTCCCGGAGTTACGGTGAAGATCACGCCTACCGGTGACGACCCATGCTTATTAGGCGATTATGACACAACGCCGGGTTCGGGAGGCAATTATCAACAAACATTATGTGGTGAAACGGCAGAATATGAAATTGAACCGAGAAAGACCGGTGATAACAATTGTGGATTAAGTGCAATGGATGCAGCGCTATTAAGAAATCACTTGAACGGAAATTCGATTTTAACTAATCCGATGCACAGAATTGCAGCAGATATAAATTTGGACGGATTAATTACTCAAACTGATCGCAATTTATTATGGAGTCGTTTGATTGGATATTCAACATTCGCAAAAAAGTGGATATTCATTGCAAATGACGGTACGCTTGATGATGATAACCCACTTCATCCTCCCACCTTTAATGAAAGAATAATCGGTGATTACCCAAGCATCATTAACGCTGATTTTTATATCCAGAAAATGGGCGACCTGGACTGCGATTGTGTGCCGGGCATACCATGGACAATTCCACCTGTTTATGTAGGAACAAAGTTAATTTTGCCGGAAAGTCATTACAATGAAAATGATATTGTAAATCTGGCTTTTGAAGTTGAAGACTTTGAAAACATAACGGCATATCAGATCGGGCTTGCTTTTGATCCCGAGAAGCTGGAATATCTTGGCGCATCACCGGGAACATTAAACCATTTGTCAGTTGCTTCTAATTTTAACATAGAAGAAGCTGAAAATGGGATAGTCCGGATTATTTGGGTTTATGAGGCTACGGATACCATTACTACTGACACTACCCTAACGGATGGCTCCAATATTTTCAATTTTACATTTAAATCGCTGGATAATATTGCTTCCATCGAAAATGAGATATGGCTCGACGATTTGATTATCCCCAATGTAGCTTTTGAATCAGATGGCACTCCACATGCAATTGATTTGAATGGTGTCATGGCCTTAGCCGCAGATAGAAGCTCCGAGGAGGAAGAATTTACCAAAGAATGGATCACCAATGTAGAATGTTATCCGAATCCCACTTACGATGTACTCAATTTCAGGATCGAGCTAAAAGAAGATTCAAAAACCCAAATCTTGATCTTCGACCAGTTGGGCAGGAGCATTGTCAAAGAAGAAATGAACCTGTCAGAGGGTGAGCAAACAGTTAAATTCAACAATATAAACAACTGGGCAAACGGGCTTTATTATTACACGGTAAAAACAAACGACGCTATATTTTCCGGCACATTTATCAAAGCTCCCGACAGATAGCAGGATAAAGCGAAAACACCGCATCATGCCCCGACAGGTCGGGGCATGATGCGGTGTTATACTTCAACATCAGCGATTCTCGGTTTGAAAAAATATTTAATATATTCTTGACCCAAATGTCAATTTTTGAATTGTTTTTTGCTAAACCCACCCAAAAAACCACTCCAACTTGAACCGATTCACCTCCAAACATCTGTTTGGCACTCCAAATGTTAACAAACCGAGAATCGCTGCCTCAACATTTAACCCATGAAAA
>CAZKDA010000125.1:0-13713 GCA_964551455.1 uncultured Saprospiraceae bacterium | reverse complement strand
ACTGCTTTTTTGAGCAGGAAGGCAAAATCCGAATTATTTGACTTTTTTCCATTTATAATAATATTAATTTTTTCAACAAATTCCTTAAAAGTGATCAATGGCAAATGAGTAATAAACGCCTAAATATAAAGGTTTTATGCTTGTAAACACATAAATAATACCATGATTCACGTTAAAAACTGTTCAACAAAACGTATTTTTTGTCTTTGTTTTTAGCAACAAACTAAATCATTTTTGTAACGTAATAGATTATGAATTACACAAAACAAATTTTCATGAGATTGACGAATACAATAAAGCCCAAAAAGAACTGTCTGCCTGCTGCCATCCGGCTGGCTTTCCTGGCAGTGTTCGGGCTTTTTTGTTCGTTTTCTGTAAGTGCTCAGGGCTGGGAACACTATTATGGTGGTGATGGTGATGATGATGAAGTTACAGCAGTATTGGAAGTCAGGGACCATGGTTATATCATTGTTGGAAATACAAAGGCAGGCACTGGAAATCAAGAGAGGAATATTTATGCCGCCCGGATCGATGTGGATGGTGTTGTGCTTTGGGAAAAAAATTATCCCATCGATTTTCTGGATTTATCGGAAGAATTTGGTAACGGCGTAGCTGAAGCGCATGACGGAGGTTTTGTCATTGTTGGAACAACCTTCGGCGGAGGTTCTTTTGGCGAACGAGATGTACTCCTGTTTAAAATAGATTCGCTTGGTAACAAACAATGGGAGAATTTTTATGGCACAGGCGGCTACGACGAGGAGGGGTATGCCATTGCAGCAACAACGGATGGCGGGTATATCATCACTGGCAAACAAAATGTCGATGACCCTGTGAATAATAATGATGTTTACGTGGTCAAAGTCGATGTACTGGGCAATCTGGAATGGGAAAACCATTATGGCAGCCCGGATAGCGATGACGAAGGAAGAAGCATTATACAGACCCCCGATGGAGGGTTTATAATTGCAGGTTCTACAGGTGAACTTGATGAAAGGGACGTATTGATATTTAAGATCGGCGCAGACCAGATGGTCGATTGGGAAGAAACTTATGGTGGTGGTACAGCAGATCAGGCATACTCTTTAATCAGAACCGACGACAACCATTACGCATGGGCAGGCCGCTACAGCAACGCCGGCAATTTTTATATTGGAAAATTCCAGGACAACGGAAATGGTATAAACAATATTTGGGTCAGAGAATTTGGCGATCCCTTCGATTTTGAAGAAGCCAGATCGATCCGGCAAACCCGTGACGGCGGATACATTATAGCCGGTACCGCCGAGATAAATGGCAACGATCCACAGCTGGCGCTTGTAAAAACCAATGCAAACGGCATCGATCAATGGACAAAGTTACACGGAAAAAGTACCACATGGGATTTTGGGTTAAACGTAACCGAGACCGCCCAGGGAGGTTTTGTAATAGCTGGATTCACTTTCCAGAATCTTAGCATTTTTGAGTCGGATGCAATTTTCGTGAAAACAGACAGCGAAGGAAATATTTATTCCAACTATATCCAGGGCAAAGTTTTTTATGATATTGAAGATGATTGTCAATACAACGGAAACGAAACCGGTATCCGCAACTGGATCGTCAAGGCAGTAGGCCCCGAAACCCTTTACGGAACTACGGATGCGCAGGGTAATTATTCGATTCTTGCCGATACTTTTCAATATGAAGTATTTTTAATAAAACCCAATGAATATTGGCAAGCCTGTGTGCCATCCTATAATATAAATTTTTCACAACCCTACGATACTATTGTTCGAAATTTTCCGGTTGGAGAATCAATCCTTTGCACCGATCTGGAGGTAGATATCTCAACACCGTTTTTGGAAGTTTGCAGCACTTCCGTTTATCAGATCATTTTTTGTAATCACGGCACCTTAAATGCTCAAAACGCAAAACTCAACCTGATCCTTGATGACGACCTTACATACATCGACAGTGAGCCAGGGATTTTCACCCAGGTGGACAGTCTATACACTTTCGACGTGGGTAACCTCGCCGTTGGCGAATGCAAAACCGCCTGGGTCAGTGTTGAAGTGGATTGTGATGCAAAACTGAGCCAGGCGCACTGTATCAAAGCACACATCACTCCGGATGAAATTTGTCTTCCTACGCCAAACTGGGATGGATCAAGCCTTGCTGTAAATGGCTACTGCGATGGCGACTCCGTTCGCTTTGAAATTAAAAACGTAGGTACAGAAACACTCACTGACGTTTTAAATTACATCGTTGTCGAAGACATTGTAATGGGTCTTGAAGAACAACCCATTGGCGATTTGCCGGCAGGTGAAAGCAGGCTTATGGCATTTCCCGCCGATGGTACAACCTACCGATTGGTCATACCATCGCCTTACCAGGCAGAAGGCCATCCCGGAAATAGCCGCCCCACCATTGCAGTTGAAGGCTGCGTGGCTGGCGGCGGCACCGATTTCACTACAGGGTTTTATGCCCAGCTACCTGAAGATGACAAAGACCATTTCCGTTCAACTGATTGCCAGGAAAATCTTGAAATCTCAACCACTAACCCCCAACTCAAAAGAGGCTATCCCAAAGGCTACGGTGATGACTGTGGACAAATCGTCACCGACACTGATTTGAAATTTCACATTAAGTTCCGGAATACCGGAATTGACACGGCAATCAGGGTGGTGATTCGGGATACCATCTCGCCCTTTCTGGACCCACAAACGGTGCGTCCGGGGGCGAGTAGCCACGACTACGAATTCGAAGTCTATGGCAATGGTATCCTGAAATTCACCTTTAACAACATAATTATGGCGGATAGCAGCACCAGTTTCGCTGAATCTGTCGGGTTTGTCAAATACCGAATTTCCCAAAAACCTGACAACCCGATCGGTTCAACGATTAAAAACAGTGCTGCTATCTATTTTGATTACGATGATCCGTTGAATACCGGCGAAACCTGCCACATGGTTGCCGGCGACCGATGGACTGATTTCATATCGGTGAGCACTCAGGAAGTGTTTTTGCCCAATGTACATGTAAGTGTCTATCCGAATCCTTTTGTCGATTTTGCAGTTTTCGAGATCGAAGGGTTACAATCCCAGGCGATGCAATTCAATGTTTTTGATCTGGCTGGAAAGCAGGTTCGCAGCGAACGGTTCGATGCTCCGAAATTTGAGTTTTACCGAAAAAATCTGCCTCCGGGCATGTATGTTTACAGAATAGAATCAAAGGGAATATTGGTTGCCGTTGGAAAAATAATTATCCATCAATGATAGGTGTTTAATTTTTCAGGACAATTAAAGAAGCAAAGTTGTATTCTTTATTTGAACTTCATTCCTTAACTTTTCCCACCGAAATATTTTTCAAAAAGGCTTGCGCAGGAAATATTTGTTTCATACATTTGAAACAAATTGTTTTAATTTAAGCATACTCAAAAAAGAAAACCGAACAAGATGTTTGAAAGAGCGATCCTGCATCTTGACCTGGATGCGTTTTTCGTATCGGTCGAGTGCCTGAGGAACAGCTCTATGAAGGGAAAGCCATTGATCATCGGAGGTACGAGCGAGCGGGGAGTGGTAGCCAGTTGCAGCTACGAAGCGCGGGCTTATGGGGTGCATTCTGCAATGCCTGCCAGGTTGGCGAAGCGCCTTTGCCCGGACGCCATTTTCCTGAAAGGGGATATGGAAACGTATTCGAAGTATTCCGGGATGGTCACTGAGATCATAGCCGAAGCCTCGCCGCTTTTTGAAAAAGCCTCGATCGATGAGTTTTACGTTGATCTGAGCGGCATGGATCGTTACATCGGCTGCTTCAAATGGTCGGGAGAGCTTCGCCAAAAGGTCATCCGCGAAACCGGTTTGCCGATCTCCTTCGGCTTGTCCGTCAACAAGCTGGTTTCCAAAGTCGGCACAGGCGAAGCCAAACCCAACGGTGCGCTTTGCATCGATGCCGGAACGGAAAAAGCCTTCCTGGCGCCGCTTTCAACCGCCAAGCTCCCGGCCATCGGAAAAGTCACCTACAAAAAGCTGAGTTTCATGGGTGTGCGAAACATCGAAACCCTGAGCCGCATCCCCCTGAAACTGCTCCAGCGCGAATTTGGAAAACCCGGAATCGCCCTCTGGAAAAAAGCCAACGCCATCGACAACACACCCGTCATCCCGTATAGCGAGCGGAAATCCATATCCGCCGAACAAACCTTTTCCACAGACACTATTGACACAACAAAGCTGAAAGCCACACTCGCGAAAATGCTCGGCAAACTGGCATTCGAGCTGCGGCAATCGCAAAAATTAACCTCCTGCATAACCGTGAAAATCCGTTATGCTGACTTCAATACCTGCACCCGACAGCACAAAATTCCATACACTGCCAACGACAACACCCTCACACTGCATGCTTACGAACTTTTCGATCAGCTCAACCAGCGAAGGCAACTAATCCGCCTCATCGGCATCAGGTTCAGCGGCCTGGTCAGTGGAAATTATCAGATCGACCTCTTCGACGATACCATCCGCGAGATCAGCCTCCTTCAGCAAATGGACAAGATCCGGAAACGTTTCGGAAAAAATGCAGTGATGAGAGCCTCCGCTTTGGGTAAGTAATTTTTCCAAACGCGACCAAAAATGTATTTGAACGTACACAGCTACTTCAGCCTGAAGTATGGAACGCTGTCGCCCGAAAAGCTCGTGGCAGCAGCAAAAGAGAAGGGAATTAAAACGCTGGTGTTGACAGATATCAACAACACCTCATGCAGTTACGAGTTTATCTCCTGTTGCAAAAAGCAGGGTATAAAACCCGTTGTGGGCATAGAGTTCAGGAAAGACACCCGCCTGCTTTACATCGGCATTGCAAAAAATGAACAGGGGTTTTACGAACTCAACCGCTTCCTCACCGCACATTCGCTGGAAGAAAAACCATTGCCGGAAACCGCTCCTGAAATGCAACACGTTTACATTATTTATGAAAAAGAAACGAAACCGATTGCCGCTTTTCGCGAATACGAATTCCTGGGCATCCGACCGTCGGCAGTCAACCGCCTGTTCAATTCGCCCTTGCTGGAACGCCAGGATCGCCTCGTCATCTTCAGTCCGGTCACTTTCATTGGAGAGGATGGTTTTAAAACCCATAAATTATTGCGAGCCATCGACCTCAATATCGTCATCACAAAGCTGCAAGCCGAAGATCACGCCCGCCGCGATGAAGTTTTTTATGAAGAAAGCATTTTGAAAAAACATTTTGAAAACTATCCACAGATCATCGAAAACACAGAGCGCATCATCGAAAGCTGTTCGATAAGGCTGGAAAGCAGTTTTGCCAACAACCGCCAAACATTTACAGGCTGCCGGGAAAGTGACCTTAAATTGCTGGCAAAACTGGCGGTCAACGGTTGCAAAAGACGCTACAGCGGACAAAACAAAAAAGCCGCAGAGCGCGTCGAACGGGAGTTGAAAGTGATCGGAGAGATGGGGTTTGCGCCGTATTTTCTCATCACCTGGGATATCGTCCGCTATGCACAGTCGGCGGGTTATCACCACGTTGGGCGGGGGAGCGGCGCCAATTCCATCGTCGCTTTTTGCCTGTACATCACCGACGTCGATCCGCTGGAACTGGACTTGTATTTCGAACGGTTTATCAACCCGCATCGCAGCTCGCCGCCGGATTTCGACATTGATTTTTCGTGGGATGAGCGCGACGATGTGACGGATTATATTTTCAAACGATACGGAAAAGAATACACGGCATTGCTGGCGACTTACAACACCTTCAAAGGAAAATCCATCATCCGCGAGTTGGGAAAGGTCTTCGGATTGCCCAAAGCCGAAATCGATACCATCGTCAATGAACCGCTGGCAGCGGAAAAACACCATGCGCTGGCGAAGCACATTTTCAGGTTTGGCAAAATGATAGAAGGTTTTCCCAACTACCTTTCCATCCATGCCGGCGGGATTTTGATCTCCGAAAAGCCGCTCAATTATTTCACGGCGCTCCAGTTGATGCCCAAAGGTTTTCCGATCACGCATTTCGATATGTACGGCGCGGAAGATCTGGGTTTTCACAAATACGACATCCTCAGCCAGCGCGGTCTGGGACACATCAAAGAAACCGTCGAACTCGTCAAACGCAACCAGGGCAAAGCCGTTGACATTCACGATGTTGCAAAAATAAAGCAGGATGTGAAAGTCCGCGAACAGCTTCGCGCGGGGAAATGTATCGGCTGTTTTTACATCGAATCGCCAGCGATGCGGGGCCTGCTGAGCAAGCTGAAATGCGACAATTATATTCACCTCGTGGCAGCCAGCTCGATCATACGGCCTGGGGTCGCAAAATCCGGGATGATGCGCGAATACATCAGGCGGTTTCATCATCCGGGCTCCTTTTCATACCTCCATCCCATTTTTGAAAAGCATCTGGGAGAGACCTTCGGCGTGATGGTTTACCAGGAAGATGTGCTGAAAATTTGCCACCACTTTGCCGGGCTTGATCTGGGCGAATCCGATGTGCTCCGCCGGATCATGACGGGAAAGAAAAAATCGTCGGAAGCTTTTTCGAGGCTACGTGATAAATATTTCAAAAACTGCCGGGAACGGGGCTACAGCAAGGAGTTGAGCATGGAAGTCTGGCGCCAGATCGAGAGCTTCAGTGGCTATTCTTTTTGCAAGGCACACTCAGCCAGCTATGCCGTGGAATCCTTTCAAAGCCTCTACCTGAAAGCCTATTTTCCGTTGGAATTCATGGTGGGGGTCATCAACAATTTCGGCGGATTTTATTATGCGGAGCTGTATATCCACGAAGCGCGGATGCAGGGTGCCTGCATCCATGCGCCCTGTGTCAACCACAGCTTTTACCTGACGACTATCGAGGGAAAGGACATTTACCTGGGGTTTATCCACCTGCATCAGATGGAGCAAAAAACAGCACACCGGATCGTCGCGGAACGCACGCTGCGGGGCGCATTCAAAACCCTTGAAGATTTTACGGCGAGAGTAGATATTGCACAGGAGCAACTGGATATCCTCATCCGCATCGGGGCTTTGCGATTTACGGGTTTGAACAAATACGAACTGATGTGGCAAAAGAATATCGTTTGCGATCCTAAAAACCGCCTGCCTGCCACGGCGCTGCTTTTCTCCGATGAATACGAATCCTTTGAGTTGCCGCAATTGCAGGAAGGCGCATTCGACCAGGCTTTTGATGAAATAGAATTGCTGGGATTTCCGCTTCGCTCGCCTTTCGATCTGATCGACGGGAAAACCGAAGGCGATATCCTCGCCCGCCAGATGCCTGATCTTGTTGGCAAACAGGTAGCGATCATTGGCTATTACGTGACCACAAAGAACGTGACCACCATCAACAAAAAGCTGATGAATTTCGGAACCTGGGTGGACAGGGAAGGACATTTTTTCGATACCACGCATTTTCCGGCGAGCCTGCAGCGCTATCCTTTTCGCGGCAAGGGTTGTTATCGGATCAAAGGCGTGGTTGTGCTGGATTTCGGTTTTCCGGGCATCGAAGTCACAGCGATGGAAAAGCTACCCGTGGTGAAGGATGGGCGGTATTAGAGCGGATTTCGGAGCTAACTGAATGGATGTTATTGCAAGTTTCTAAAACCATATAAAATTACCTGGAGCCATTTTTTAATCCTGATTTTCAAAAATAAATCGCATTTAACCTCGTCTGAACGCAGGGCTGTTAAGTTCTAAGAAATTTGAATAGTTCTTTGACAAAGGTAAATCTGATTCACCGCCCCTTATCGGCGCCCGGGCTACATTAGCTGGAAGCAAAATTCATCGTTTTTTGTCGCAGGCTCCGGCACAATGGCCGTAGAGGTTGAGCGCATGATCTGTCACGGTAAACTTCAGCATTTCGCCCATCATGGTTTTGATCTGCTGGATGCGCGGGTCACAAAATTCGAGCACTTTACCACAGTCGATACAAATGAGATGGTCGTGCTGTTTGTAACCGTAGGATTTTTCGTACTGCGCGAGATTTTTACCAAACTGGTGTTTTTTTACCAGATCGCAGTTGACGAGGAGATCGAGGGTATTGTAAACGGTAGCCCGGCTCACCCTGTAATTTTGGGTTTTCATGTGGATATACAGGGCTTCGGCGTCAAAATGGTCGTTGCGTTTGTATATCTCTTCCAGTATGGCAAAACGCTCGGGAGTCTTCCTGAAGCTGTTTTCTTCGAGATGGGTGGAAAAAATGGTCAGCACTTTTTCGATGGTATTATCCGCTTTATTCCTGGTTTTCATCTAAAAAACATTTATGGTGCAAAGATAGCTATCCTTGTGTAAAACTAAGGTTGTTTAAAAATAGTTTTTCAGATGCCGGACTTTGACTTGGTATGAACCGGAAACCGGAGCATTTGTCAGGATTCAACGCGATTAACAGTAGATATTCCATTGAGGTTTTGCAAAGCCTTGATAGCTACGATCAGTTGATCTTTGTTTCTTACCAGCAGGCTCATTTTTCCTTCAAAATATCCTTCATGTCCCACGATGGAAAAGGAGCGGATATTCAAGCCGAGGTTGGTTGAAATATTATGCGAAAGCCTTTCGATAACACCCGGCCCGTCGTCGATGCCGGTGATGAGCAGATCGGCCACAAAAGAAGCATCCCCCGAAGCTACCCATTCCGCTTTCATGATCCGGTATCCGTAGCGAGCCATGAGGTTCGTTGCGTTGGGGCAGGAAGTGCGATGGATTTTCAGCCCGGAGTTGATGGTGGTATAAGCGAACACGTCGTCGCCCATCACCGGGTTGCAACAACTGGCAAGCGTGTAATTGTACCTGTCGGCAGATTCCCCGTTTACCAGGAGCCGTGGTATGCCTTCGTATTTTTTTCTTCTTGCGCCGTCGGTACTTTTCTGAACGATTTCGGTTTTGGGTTCATCTACTACCTCAAGTTCTATCAGTTTTCCGCCTTCCACTTTAAAATAATCTTTGAGATCGTGGATATGGATTTGTTCCATGGCGATTTCAAAGTAAAGGTCAATTCTGGAGTTCAGGTTGAAATATTTGACCAGGATATCGACATTTTCATCAAAATCAGCTTTCATGCTTTTGAGCTTTCTGGCGAGCGCTTCTTTTCCGATATCACCCTGCTGGCGTCGTTCTTCTTTCATGGAAGATCGGATCTTGGATCGTGCTTTTCCGGTGACGACCATTTTCAACCAGCTTTCATTGGGCTTTTGGCTCTTGCTGGTGGTGACGATCACCTGGTCGCCGTTTTGGAGCTTATAACCCAGAGGAACCAGTTTTTTGTTGACTTTCACTGCCGTACAATGGTAGCCAATGTCGGAATGTATGCTGAAAGCAAAATCCAGCGCCGTTGCACCTTTCGGCAACATGATGAGATCGCCTTTCGGAGTATAGACGTAGATTTCTTCGTTGAACAAATTGGTTTTGAAATCGCTCAAAAACTCGATGGCGTCGCTGTCCGGGTTTTCGAGGATGTCGCGAATATTGTCGAACCATTTTTCAAAAACACTCGGTTGGCCGGAGACGCCCTTGTATTTCCAGTGAGCAGCGAATCCCTTTTCTGCAATTTCATCCATTCGCTCGCTTCTGACCTGTACTTCCACGTACCTTCCTTCCGGGCCGATCACTGTGGTATGGAGTGATTCGTAGCCATTGGATTTCGGGGTGGTCAGCCAGTCTTTCAGCCTTTCCTTGATCGGGGTATGTACATCTGTGACGATGGAATAGACCTGCCAGCAAACCTGTTTTTCTTTTTCGCGGGGCACATTGAGAACGATGCGAACGGCAAACAGGTCGTAGATTTCTTCGAAGGGTACCTTTTTGGTTTTGATCTTATTCCAGATGGAATAAATAGATTTTGGCCGACCGATGGTGCGATAGGAGTAGCCGATGTCGCTGAGGGCTTCGTTGATCGGTTTTAAGAATTCGTTGATGTAGCGGGTACGCTCCTGTTTGGATTCCTGCAACTTTCGGGCGATTTCCTGGTACTGTTCCGGTTCATTGATTTTCATGCACAAATCCTGGAACTCTGTTTTGAAATTGTACAAACCAAGGCGATGCGCCAGCGGAGCATAGACATAAGCGGTTTCAGCGGCAATTTTCAACTGTTTGTGGCGAGGCATGGAATCCATCGTTCGCATGTTGTGGAGCCTGTCGGCCATTTTTATTAAAACCACGCGCACATCCTCGATGAGGGTTTTCAGTACTTTTTTGAAATTTTCAGCCTGCGGGCTGGAAACATTGTACAGTTCATCGAGTTTGGTCAAGCCATCGACGATCTTGGCGATCTTGGCGCCGAATTTTTCTTTGATGTCGTTGATCGTCACATCGGTATCTTCCACCACATCGTGGAGCAGGGCGGCGACGATAGCCGTCGGGCCAAGTCCGATCTCTTCCGAACAGATACGCGCTACTTCGATGGGGTGGAGGATATAAGGTTCGCCGGATTTGCGCCGCTGTTTGCTGTGGGCTTCCACGGCGATCTCATAAGCCATACGGATATTCTTTCGATCATCGTCGTCCATATTGGCTTTGATCGATTTCAAAAGCTTGCGGTACTCCCGCTGGATCAGCTTTTTGTCGTCTTCCTGGTTGATAATCACACCCTGCATATAATAATTCTAACCCTTTGAAAAAGGAACAATGATTTAATATTTAAGAAAAAGTGGTTGACAAAGTTGAGATTGGAATTTAGTACCCGGATTTTCCTTCTTTCACACCACCACTTGGTCAAATAAGGCTTCGATAAAAATATCTGCCTGAATATAAAAGTAAGTTTAAAAATCTGTGCCTGCAATGAAATTTTGATAAAATTTATTCATTAAAACAGCCATATTTTTCAAACCGCTTGGCATTTGTATTTTTGTTTTGTTTAGCCTCCTTTTTTATTAAAAAGATTATATATTTGCAACGCTTTTTTAGATTCGGGTTGGTTCAAAGCTTTAATTATACTAACTTTTCCAACAACTACCCAAACCAAATTTAAACACTTTTTCCCGGATTTTGGTTCGGGTATAAAAGGAGCATGGTCAATCGGGAAGTTGTTTTTTTTAGCCATACTGAGCGGGTGTGGCGAAATTGGTAGACGCGCTAGACTTAGGATCTAGTGCCGCAAGGCTTGGGGGTTCGAGTCCCTCCACCCGCACTTTAAAGCAAGGGGTTTCAAGAAGGTAGCGCTAAAAAAAACACCGGTGTTTTTTCTTCATCCGGGCGCCTTCCGTTCTTCCCCAAACAACAAAGCGAAATGCTTTTTCAAAACCTGTTAAATTTCAAAAATATAGAAGGATATGTCAAAGGTAGTCAGACACGATGGTGATAATTTGAGTGCAGTACTGGAGCTGACTGTAACCCAGGAAGACTATTTGCCAAAGCTCAACAGCGAGCTGAATGCTTACCGCAAAAAAGTCCAGATGAAGGGTTTCCGCAAAGGCAAGACCCCTATGAGCTATATCAAAAAAATGTATGGCCGGGAGATCTTATCCGACATCCTCAATGAATTGATACAAAAGGAAATTGCCGCTTACCTGGCTAATGAAAAGCTCCAGATACTCGGGCAGCCGCTTCCTTCTGACGATCAGGAAAAAATTGATTTTAATGTCAACGAACCAATCGATTACACTTTTAAATTTGACATAGGCCTGGCACCCGAATTTGAAATTGAAGGACTGACCGAAGATGATGCTTTTGAACGGTATGCCGCGGAAGTAAAAGATGAATTGATAGAAAAAGACATTGAAGTTGCCCGCAAACGCATGGGCACCCGCAAATCGGTGGACGATGAAATCGAAGAAAACGATGTGATCACCTTCGATGCCGAAGAACTTGAGGGTGACGAGATCAAAGAAAACGGCTGGGCTTCTACTTTTGAAATCCACGTCGATTATATTAATGATGAGAATCTTAAAAAAGAATTGATCGGAAAAGGATTGGGGACAAAGGTTCGCTTCAATATTTTCGAAATCGAAAAAAACAGCACCGAAGAATCTGTCAGAAAATATTTGCTCAACGTTGAAGAAAGCGATGAAGACGTCGTCATCGGAGAATATTTTGAAGGTGAAGTAAAAGAGATCAAACGCCTTGAGCCTGCTGAACTCAACCAGGAATTTTTTGACAAGATGTTTAGCGAAGCCGAAATTTCCAGCCTTGAGGAGTTGAAAACCAAGATAGAATCCGAGATAGTTCAATATTACGATCGCCAGTCTGAGCAGTTGTTGTACAGAGATTTTCAGGATCATCTGCTCGAAAAAAACCAGTTGGAACTACCTCATGAATTTCTCAAAAGATGGCTGCAAGTGACCTCCGAAGAAGGAAAGGCTCCGGTCGGGGATAAAGAATACGAGACTTTTACAAAAAACATCCAATGGTCGCTGGTCAGATCGAAGATCATTAATAAATTCGACCTGATCGTAGAAGAAGATGATATCTTTGAAGGATTCAAACAACGGGTCAGAAATTATTTTCATGGAGGTGTAAACGAATTGGTCATTTTGAACACTGCCAACCGTTTGATGGATGACCAACACCAGGTAGAACAGCTATCCCGTGAATTGATGAGCGACAAAGTTTACGAAGCCATCCGCAGTGTAGTGACAGTGAAAGACAAAAAGATCGATTCCGAAGAATTTGATCAGATCATCAGTAAAGCGCACGATGAAATTCGTCGGCAGCTCACTGAAAATGGCGTTGAAAACAACGATGCTGAGATCGACGAACCAAGCAAGGCAGTAACTGAAGACATGGAGAAACAGCCTTGACAAACTTTGGTTCAACGACCGTTCCGATGACCTCAACTTTTTTAAAACTTTTCTTACTTAATTTGTTACAGTTTTATATTTTTTGCGTACAATCCAAAGCAGGCGAATGCAGCGTGTTTTCATTCGCTTAATTGTTTCATCATAAAAACCACCAAACAACATGTTTCATAAGGATGAATTTATAAAGTATGCTACAAAACATCGGGGGATGAGTAGCATGCACCTAGAAAAATATATGGAACAATTCACACCCAGAGTTCCCGATATTCATGGATTCACACCTGCCGTCATCGAAGAGCGCCAACTAAATGTCCAGGCACTGGATGTATTTTCTCGGCTGATGATGGACCGCATTATTTTCATGGGGGTTCCGGTAAACGATTACGTGGCCAACGTAGTACAAGCGCAATTGCTTTTCCTAGAATCCGTTGACCCCAAGCGCGACATCCAGATGTTTATCAACAGCCCCGGCGGCTCTGTGATCGCCGGACTGGGGATTTATGACACCATGCAATACGTCTCTCCCGATATCGGAACGATATGCACCGGCCTGGCCGCTTCTATGGGCGCCGTTTTGCTCACAGCCGGAACCAAAGGAAAACGAACCTGTTTGTACCATAGCCGCGTGATGATCCACCAGCCGCTCGGCGGGATGCAGGGGCAGGTTTCCGACATGGAAATTTCTTACAAACTGATCAAAGATATGCAGCGCGAGCTGTACGATATACTCAGCAACCACACCGGCCAAAAGTACGCAAAGATCGAAAAGGATTGTGATCGCGACAACTGGATGACCGCCACAGAAGCCAAAGCCTATGGCTTGATCGATGAAGTACTCGACCGCAACAACCCGCGAAAAACAGAATCTTAAATCTATTTTGTACTAATTACTGTTTTAAAGCCAACCAGGTATTCCACCAGCGCCACGACACCCGGCGCTGGTGGAGTTTGCATGTTCCGAAAAGACATTTTTTGTGAATTACCGCTATGCCCTCAGTTAA
>CAZKDA010000124.1:0-13751 GCA_964551455.1 uncultured Saprospiraceae bacterium | reverse complement strand
GTCGAACTATCAATTGTCCTTAAAATATTGAAAATCAAATGCGTACAAGTCTATTCATTTGATTTGTAAATGGATGAGTTTCACCGCTCATTTCCCGATATAACTTTTACTTTTGCAATTAAAATCAATCGATGAATTTTTTGAATAAACTTACCCTTTCATTTAGTTTTATTTTTGTAGCCAAACTGCTCATTGCACAACCTGCCAACGATAATTGCAACAACCCGATCATTTTAACACAACTCGATAATTGGTGCTCTGCGGTAGGGCAGTTCTCAAATGTCAATGCAACCGCATCTCCCGAAGTCAGTCCGCTTTGTTTTCCAAATACCGAAAGCCATGATGTCTGGTTTGCATTCGTAGCAGTGGCCAACATGGTGAATGTCAACCTGATCGGCAATGCACCACCGGACGCTGGCGGAACGCTTCAAACCCCTGAATTTGCGATTTACAGCGGTACTTGCGGCACTAACCTCGTAGAGCTTGAATGTATCTCGGCCAACTTCGGACAAAACATTGTCGAAACTTTCAGCGAGAATCTTACAATCGGCGAAACCTACTTCATCAGGGTGGATGCAAGAAACGGCAACACCGGTACTTTTCAATTGTGTATCAACAACTTTAACAGAGTCCCCGAACCATCTTCCGATTGCTCGGATGCAGTGCTCCTTTGCGACAAATCGCCCTTTTCTGTGCAAAGTGTTCTTGGAGCAGGCGAAAATACCGATGAAATCGACCCTATGTCCTGTATCCAGGATGAGATCAGTTCGGTTTGGTACAAATGGATTTGCGACCAACCGGGTACACTTTCCTTTACCTTGACTCCCAACAAGCCTTCTGACGATCTGGATTTTGCCGTGTTTGAGCTTCCTGGCGGCCCTGACGATTGCAACAACAAAGTAATGCTGCGTTGTATGGCTTCCGGCGAAAATGTCGGAGAGCCTTTTGAAAACTGGGAGCCGTGTACCGGCCCTACCGGCCTCAGCCTGACTTCTACGGACTTGGAGGAATTCCCCGGCTGCCAGCCTGGCAACGACAATTTCGTGGCAGCGCTCAATATGGAAGCAGGGAAAACCTATGCGCTCATCGTCAATAATTTCAGCAACTCCGGGAGCGGTTTTTCCATCACCTGGGGCGGCACGGGGACTTTTAAAGGTCCGTTGGCCGATTTTGAAATAGAACCCAGCGAAGGTGTTGCCTGTGAAGAAGATCTGCTCCTGGTCGATGTTTCCAGCTCACAACTAGGTAGTATCGTTGCCTGGAACTGGAACTTCGGCGAAGGGGCTGTTCCGCAGACTGCCCAGACTGCCGGACCGCATGACATTTCCTATTTGTCAGTTGGTAAAAAATTTATTGTATTGACGGTTGAAAACGATCAGGGCTGTGTTGTGACTAAAGTGATCGAGATCGAGATCGAACCTTGTTGCCCGTCCGACCACGACCTTGAGGTTGGTGCGGACCCGAATGACCCGATATGCGCAGATACCCCGTCGGGGAGCATTGCTGCATCAGCCAGCGGAGGATTCCCCGGATATGAGTTCAGCCTTGATGGAGAAAACTTTTCCATGTTTTCCGATTTCAATCAACTGCCCGAAGGCGATTATTGGGTATGGGTTCAGGATACAAAAGGATGCAGGGATTCTATCGACGTATCCTTGTTCGATCCGCCGCCATTGTCGGTTTATGCAGGAGAAGATGTCACGATCGAATTAGGCGATTATACTGATCTCGAAGCTGAAGTTATACCCTCCACTTCTTTAGTTGATTACTTGTGGACGCCAGATATTTTTTTGAGTTGCGACACCTGCCCTGATCCAACCGCTGCTCCGGTGAATACGACCACCTACACGGTAGTAGTAACCAACGAGGCAGGTTGTACCGCTATCGATGATGTTACGATCTTTTTAGAAAAAGACCGTCTGATCTATATCCCGAATGCCTTTTCACCCAACGGCGACGGTACCAATGACAATTTTACCTTGTACGGTGGAAAGTCAGCCAGTAAAATTCAGTTGCTGAGAATTTTCAATCGCTGGGGTGCTTTGGTTTTTGAAGGTCGTGATATGGATTTGGGAAATCCGAACCAGGGCTGGGATGGTACGTTTAAAGGCAAAGATCTGCCGCCGGATGTTTTTGCTTATTACGCCATAGTGGAGTTTTTGGATAACGAAGTGGTACTTTTTGAAGGTGACGTTACCATTGTGAAATAAAATTGTATCATTTTTATTTTGTGAAGAGCCTGGAATTCCGGATTTTTTAAGAGCGATTTTTAAAAAACTTTGTAATGATTCGAGTCATCATATTAAATCTCTTCGGGGCGCTTTTTCTGTTTTCATGCAAAAATGATCTGAAAGAGATCGACAAAGTCATCAATCGGGAAATGATCCGAGTCGAAGTGGCAAAGGAAGTATCCATGCTTTACAGTGATTCGGCTGTAGTGCGTGTGAGTATTGAAGGGCCTGTCATGCTCAGGCATCTCGACAAAGATGATCCCCGCCAGGAATTTACGGAAGGCGTGAAGGTCGTTTTTTTTGGAGCGGATGAAAGCATAGAAAGCATATTGACTGCAAACTATGCCATCCGGCTGGAGCGCAAAAACCAGATCGTGGTAAGAGACAGCGTGGTGTGGCAAAGCTCGGAAGGTGAAAAACTCGAAACCGAAGAACTGACCTGGGAAGAAACCAAAGAAAAAATATTTACCAATCGCTTCGTGACGATCACCAAACCGGATGAGATCATTTACGGCTATGGTTTTGAAGCCAGTCAGGATTTTTCTTCCTGGACGATCAAAGCTATCGAAGGTACTTTGAAGACCAAAGGCATAGATGAATTAAACGACGATTGACAATTTTTGAATTTTTCGGACATTTCCGTTACTTTTAAGCAATTGATCGTTGAGGTTGACCGGCCAAAAGTTTTCAGGTTTTAAAAAGGAACTTTTTCAAATCAATTCCGAAAATCTGAAACATTTACCTCGATTAAAACGCATAAATTTTAAACAAGCTTTAAGCGCTCTAAATGCTTTTTACCCTCATTCTGCTATTTCTATTATTATCTGCTTTGTTTTCCGGAACAGAGATCGCCTTTATTTCTGCCAGCAAACTCCAGGTGGAACTTAAAAAAAGCAAAGGCCGTCGCAAAGGAACTATCCTGGCAAAATTCTACGACAACCCCGCTGACTTTTTGGGTATAATACTCGTCGGCAACTATATCGCATTGGTCGCTTTTACGGCTTTGATGACTATCCCGCTGGAATCTTTTTTTCAACATTTTTTCAACATTGAAGTCCCCTTTTTTCTCATACTGCTCAATACGATCATCATCTCGATCATCATTTTACTGTTTGGGGAGTTTTTACCAAAAGCACTATCCCGCATATTCTCCAGCGAGGTGCTTTATTTATTCACATACCCCTTGCTGATCTTAAGGTATTTACTGTACCTGCCGGCATGGATAATGAGAAAGTTTTCAGAATTTTTTATCCGCTTCATTTTGCGTAAACCGGTCACCGAAGAAAGCGGTGCAATCAACAGTTTAGATCTTGAAAATTTTGTAAAGGACGTCCAAAACGATTCCGAAGAAACCATTGACACGCACCTTTTTGAACGAGCATTGCACCTCAAAAAAGTCAAAGTAAAAGATTGCATGGTGCCGCGAACCGAGATCGAAAGCATTGACGTCAATGCCAGTATCGATGAATTGATCAGCCTTTTTACAGAAACCAATCTTTCAAAGATCATCGTAACCAAAGATGAGATCGACAACGTGATCGGCTATGTGCATCACCAGCAAATGCTCAAAGAACCACACGCTATCGAAAAGATCGTAATGGGTATCCCGTTTGTGCCGGAAGCGATGCGGGTAAGGGATCTGATGAACGAGTTTTTGAAAGAGCGCATGAGTATCGCTTGTGTGGTAAATGAATTTGGCGGCGTGTCGGGGCTGATTACTTTGGAAGACATTCTCGAAGAGATATTCGGCGAAATCGAAGACGAACACGACACGGAAGAATACGTCGAGGTTAAGGTTTCCGATGATGAATATATCTTTTCCGGGCGTTTGGAAATCGATTACCTGAACGATAAATATGAAAATCTCCATTTCCCGGAAGGGGAATACACCACACTTTCCGGCTACCTGGTGATGACTACCCAAAACATTCCCGAACAAGGAGCCGAAATCGAATTGAACGGATACAAGTTTATCCTGGAAATGGTCAGCGACACGAAGTTGGAAACCATCCGGGTGATCAAGTTGAAAACCGAAAATGAAGAAGTGGATAAGTGACACCTTTTACTCTTTTCCGGTTCAATTACTGGCGTTGCATTGCAGGAATCACCTGCTGCTGCTGGCCACCTGGTTGTTGTTGATGCTATTCGTCACCGGGAATATCGCTCAGATATTCGGTTTAAAATATCTCTTTCTTACGGCGGAATATCTCGGAGCAGTCAACTTTTTAAGCTATTTTATTCTGGGGCTTGCTTTTGGCGGTTTCTTTATGACCTGGAACCTCACGGCCTATTTGCTGGACGCGCATTATTTTCCTTTTCTGGCGTCACTGTCGCGACCGTTCACCAAATTTTGCCTCAACAATTTTATAATTCCGCTGGTCTTCATCATTATTTTTTTAAAAGAACTGATCCAATTTCAAGCCTACCAGGAGTTTTGGACAACCGGTACAATTCTTTACAATTGTCTGGGATTCATCATTGGGTTGATCGTGCTGGTGCTTTTGTCAGCGGTTTATTTTCATTTTACAAACAAAGACATACTTAGCTTTCTCAAGATCAAAGGAGAGGATCCTCCAAAGTTATTGAAAACCATTGCCCCGGGGCGCCGTGATGCAGATATCGACGTCATAAAATCCGAAAAACAAAAATGGCGGGTGGATACTTACCTGATGCTTTCGTTGAAGCCTCGCCTCGTGAGAAGCGTTTCACACTATGATCACATCACGCTGGAAAAAGTGTTCCGCCAAAACCACGTCAATGCGCTCATCGTGCAGTTGTTCGGCCTGATCGTTTTGATCGCGCTGGGTTATTTGATCGACCAGCCTTTTTTCCGGATTCCGGCAGGGGCGAGCATCTTTATCCTTGCCAGCGTGGTTGTAGCTGTTGCAGGAGCGATTACTTACTGGTTCAATCAATGGCGCGTTACCGTCCTGATCTTGTTACTGTTGTTTATAAACTACCTGACCAGTTTTGAAAATTTCAATCATAAAAACAAAGCTTACGGGTTGGATTATACAGGGGCGTTCAGTCGTTACACTTATGGGAAGCTGGACAGCCTGAATACACCGGAAAACGTAACTGCCGATAAAGCCAATACCATTAAAATTTTAAATAACTGGCGTGCTAAATTTCCTTCCGAAAATGGTGCAAAACCGAAGATGGTTATTTTTTGTGTGAGCGGCGGCGGGCTGAAAGCCTCCGTTTGGGCGATGCAGGTCATGCAACGATCGGACAGCCTTATGCAAGGGCGATTGCTGGATCAAACTGCGCTTATCACCGGCGCTTCCGGCGGGATGTTCGGCGCTGCGTATTTGCGGGAGTTGATGCTGAAAAAGAAACAGGGAGAGCCAATCGGCATTTACGAAGAACAATATATCGACAATATTTCAAAAGATATGTTGAATTCTATCGCATTCACCATCGCTTCAAACGATCTTTTTTTGCCCTGGACGAAATTCGAAACCGGCGGCTTCAGCTACCGCAAAGACAGGGGGTATATCTTTGAAAAACAACTCAACGAAAACACCGGATTTGTCCTCGAAAAAAAACTCGGCGATTACAAACAACCGGAACAGGCCGCAGATATCCCGATGTTGTTTATGACTCCTTCCATTGTCAATGATGGTCGGAGGCTGATCATCTCCCCGCACGGGGTTTCTTACATGATGATGCCTCCCATAGGGATTGAAAAACGGAATATGGAACAGGATGCAGTTGATTTTGGAAAACTGTTTGCCGAGCAGGGCGCTCAGAATCTTCAGTTTACTTCAGCCCTCCGCATGAGTGCGACCTATCCTTACATCTTGCCGAATGTTCATTTGCCAACCGTGCCGGGTATCGAAGTCATGGACGCCGGGTTCAGAGACAATTACGGGATCATGTCTGCCGTTCGTTTTATCCAGGTTTTTCAGGATTGGATCAGGGAAAATACGGCAGGGGTCGTTTTGATACAAATAAGCGGGTGGGAAAAACTGGAAACGATCAAAGCCAGCGACAACGAGGGCACACTCGAATCCATCCTGAATCCGCTAGGTATCTTAGGCCGCATTATGATGCTCCAGGATTATGAGCAGGACAACAGCTTGGGGCTGATCTATGATATTTTGGGAAAAGATAAATTCGACGTGATCCGCTTTGCATATCATCCCGCAAAAGAAACCGAACGCGCCTCCATGACCTTCCATCTCACCCAAAGGGAGAAAAAGGATATTTTAAACTCTTTTTATCTGCCGCAAAACCAGAGAAGTCTGAAGCAATTGATCAAGGCAATGGGATTGCCCGATAAAGAGGCTCCTCCCAAAAAATGAATTGAGCCTTTTTATATCTCTCACAGAATTTTCAAAGAAAGGGAAATCATCTAAAATCCGTGTGAATCACATATTCCTGCGGTACTGCCCGCCCACTTCGTACAGCGCATGAGTGATCTGGCCGAGCGAGCAATATTTTGTGGTTTCCATGAGTTGCGCAAAAATATTCTCATTATTCAACGCGACCTGCTGCAATTTTTTCAACATAGCGGCGGTAGTCGATTTGTTTGAGGCATGCAAACCCTGAAGCGTTTTGATCTGGTCTTCTTTTTCCTGAGTAGCGGCTCGGATCACTTCCTTCGGCAGGATCGTAGGAGAGCCGTCCTTTGCCAGGAAAGTATTGACGCCGATGATGGGATACTCGCCGGTGTGTTTCAGGGTTTCATAATAGAGGCTTTCATCCTGGATCTTTCCGCGTTGGTACATCGTTTCCATAGCGCCAAGTACACCGCCGCGCTCTGTGATGCTGTCGAATTCTGATAAAACAGCTTCCTCCACAAGGTCGGTCAACTCATCGATTATAAAAGCGCCCTGCAAAGGATTTTCGTTTTTAGCAAGTCCAAGCTCGTGGTTGATAATCAATTGGATGGCCATTGCCCTGCGGACACTCTCCTCCGTTGGCGTGGTGATGGCTTCATCGTAGGCATTGGTGTGGAGGGAGTTGCAATTGTCATAAATGGCATACAGTGCTTGCAATGTTGTCCGGATGTCGTTGAACGAAATTTCCTGGGCATGCAGCGAGCGCCCGGAAGTCTGGATGTGGTATTTCAGTTTTTGAGAACGTTCATTGGCCTGGTATTTCAACTTCAGGGCTTTGGCCCAGATCCTTCGTGCCACACGCCCGATCACGGCATATTCAGGGTCGATACCGTTAGAAAAAAAGAACGAAAGGTTCGGTGCGAAATCATCGACATTCATTCCCCTCGATGCGTAATACTCGACAAAAGTGAAACCATTGGCCAGTGTGAAAGCCAGTTGTGAGATCGGGTTGGCGCCGGCTTCGGCAATGTGATAGCCGGAAATGGAAACGGAGTAAAAATTCCGCACGTTTTTTTCAATAAAAAATTCCTGAACGTCGCCCATTAGTTTCAATGAAAACTCTGTGGAAAAGATACAAGTGTTTTGCGCCTGGTCTTCTTTTAAAATATCTGCCTGTACGGTTCCACGGACAGACGACAGCGCTTTGGCTTTCAGGGTGTTGTAAACCTCTGGTTCCAATATCTGGTCGCCGGTAATACCCAAAAGCAGTAACCCGAGGCCACTGTTTCCCTGCGGGATTTCGCCCCGGTATTTCGGGCGTTCCAGGCCTTTATCATCATAAATTTCTTTCAACTTCGCTTCAACCTTATGTTCCAGTTTGTTTTCCCGGATATATATTTCGCATTGCTGATCGATGGCTGCATTCATAAAAAAAGCGCAGATCGTGGCCGCAGGCCCGTTGATGGTCATGGAAACGGAAGTCATCGGATCGCAAAGATCAAAACCGGA
Source organism: uncultured Saprospiraceae bacterium (assembly GCA_964551455.1). Lineage (GTDB taxonomy): Bacteria > Bacteroidota > Bacteroidia > Chitinophagales > Saprospiraceae > JAHDHW01. The sequence continues at coordinate 5,725 of CAZKDA010000124.1, read as the reverse complement.
ATAAAGCTTTTTGGCGTCGTCGAGGCAACAGACACTAACCCCCGAATTACCAACTTTGCCATAAATATCGGGGCGGTAGTCAGGATCTTCGCCGTATAGCGTTACGGAATCGAAAGCAGTTGACAAGCGGTTGGCAGGCATGTCGAGCGACAGATAATGGAACCGCCGGTTGGTGCGTTCGGGGCCTCCTTCTCCGGCGAACATCCGCGTGGGGTCTTCTTCTTTTCGTTTAAAAGGGAATACTCCCGCCGTAAACGGAAATTCTCCAGGAACATTCTCCAGGAGGCTCCAGCGCAGGATATCTCCCCAATCCTTGAATCGTGGCAATGCGACTTTTGGTATCCTGGAATGGGAAAGCGATTCCGTGTAGGTGGGAACGCGGATTTCTTTATTCCTTACTTTGTAAACAAACTCATCGGCGGCATAAGCTGCCTTTTTTTCTTCCCAGGTGTCGATGATCTGCTTGCAACGCCCATCGAGGTCCAACTCGGTATCGGCATAAACCTTTTCCAAACCGGTCAACAGATCAGCCTTATTTTCTACATTTTCAAGGGCTTTCAAGGTATCGATGGACTGTTTCAGTCCGAAAAGCTTACGTGCTATTTCGCATTGACTATCCACCCAGCGGTCGTACTGGCGGTTGTTTTCAGAAATTTCCGAAAGGTATCTTGTGCGATTGGGCGGGATGATATAGATTTTTTCACTCAAACCTTTTTCAGGCTTCATCGTTGATTTCAGATCTGCTTTGGTTTTCTCCACGACTTTTTCGATCAGGTGGAAATAAAGCGTGTTCATCCCCGGATCGTTGAATTGCGAAGCTATCGTCCCAAAAACCGGGACATCTTCCATCGTGGTATTCCAAAGCTGATGATTTCTGATGTATTGTTTTTTGACATCGCGCAAGGCATCGAGGGCGCCTCGTTTGTCAAACTTGTTGATGGCGATCACATCCGCGAAGTCGAGCATGTCGATTTTTTCGAGCTGTGTGGCAGCGCCGTATTCCGGGGTCATCACGTAAAGCGATACATCAGAATGATCGATGATCTCGGTATCGGATTGCCCGATCCCCGAGGTTTCGAGAATGATCAGATCGAATTCAGCAGCTTTCAGGATGTCGATGGCAGATTGAACGTGTTTCGACAGCGCCAGGTTGGATTGCCGCGTAGCCAACGAACGCATATACACGCGGTCGCGGTTGATCGAATTCATACGGATCCGGTCGCCGAGCAGCGCGCCGCCGGTTTTTCTTTTTGAAGGATCGACAGATACGATCGCTACCGTTTTGTCTTCAAAATCGAGGATAAAACGCCGCACCAGTTCATCCACCAGGCTTGATTTTCCCGAACCGCCGGTGCCGGTGATCCCTAGTACGGGGATGATCTTGGTGCCGGTTTGTTTTTGAATTTTTTTCAGCCAGGCTTCATTTTCTTCAGGGTAGTTTTCAACAGCTGTTATCAGGCGTGCAATGGCCATGGGGTCTTTTTCTGAGATTTGTTTGATCTCACCATTCAGGTTTAAACCGATGGGAAAATCGCATTGTTTCAGCACGTCGTTGATCATGCCCTGCAAACCCATTTTGCGACCATCATCCGGAGAATAGATCCGCGTTATGCCGTATTCATGAAGCTCTTCGATCTCCGAAGGAAGGATAGTGCCGCCGCCGCCGCCGAATATTTTGATATGCGGCGCTCCGTTTTCTTTCAACAGATCATACATGTATTTAAAAAACTCATTGTGTCCTCCCTGGTACGAGGTGATGGCAATGCCCTGAACGTCTTCCTGTATAGCAGTTTTGACGATTTCCTGAACGGAGCGGTTGTGCCCAAGATGGATGATCTCAGCGCCTGAGCTTTGCAATATCCGGCGCATGATATTAATGGCAGCATCGTGCCCGTCGAAAAGCGAGGCAGCCGTTACGATACGGATTTTATTTTTGGGTTGATAAGGAGCAGTTTTTTCCATCAGCAGGATTAACTTGGTTAGCTATAAATGCGATCAATTCGTTTCAAGCTCCTTGAAACGTGGTGCAAAATTAAGAATTTTCCGGCAGGGGAAGCGCTTTAAAGCGAGCTTATTATTGCGGAATTGGTGAAACGGTTTCCTTGTTTGGTATCAGGCTGCGTCGCATCAAAGTATATGTCGCACTTACGGGGGTTTTGGGTTTGTGCGCATTCTACCTAGTTTTCTTTTCTGCGAAATGGAACACGGATCACGCGGATATAGCAGATTTTTCGCGGATTGAAAATCTGCTACAATCCGCCGGATCCGCATGATCCGTGTTCTTTTGTAGAATTTAAGTGCAAAGTATGGCAATTGAAACCCAAATCCCGCGTGAAGTTATTTTTCTACAGGCAACACATCCACAAACTCGCTCAGCATCATGGCGGTAGCTCCCCATACGATATGGCCGTGAATATCGTAATACGGCACATTTTCAAGCGTCATTCCGGAGGAAATTTTCAAGTTTGTAAACCGAATGGTGGATGGGTCTTTCAATTGCGGGATCGGAACTTCCAGGATGCTTTTGACTTCGCTCGGCTGAGGGACAAACTCCGGGGTATATTCCATGAATCCCACAAAGGGATACACCAAAAAATTGCTCACGGGAATATAAACATCCGACAACTGGCCGATGATAGAAATATCCGGGGAAAAGACGCCGATCTCTTCTTCGGATTCCCGGAGTGCGGTGCTTTCCAGCAGCTTGTCGAACGCTTCATACTTCCCGCCGGGGAAGCTGATCTGCCCGCTGTGCCGGTCATTTTTGATCTTCGAAGCCACACGCTCGATCAGCACAATATTCCAGTCTTTGTTTTTTGGATACAGCAAAACCAGCACGCAGGCAATCCGGGCATCCGGCGCAGGGTTAACCTCGTGGCGCGATGCCGGAGCCATTTTAGATTGAGCGGTTCTGCCTGGGAGCGGCTGTGACAGCCGGGTTTTTAATATTTCAATGAAGGCCTGATCCATAGCGTTGTGGTGCTAGCTTCAAAAAAAAACTTCCGCAGGACATCAATTGGCATTGCGGAAGTTTTTCTGGACGAAATTAAAAATCAAAATAACTATTCCTTATTTGAAAGTTGCAGGTATTTTTCCAGTGCCATAGTCATCGACGGAGTATCCGGAGCAGGTGCCTGGATATTGACGGTAAGGCCGTGTTCGATTACTGCTTTTTCAGTACTTTTTCCGAAAACGGCGAACCTTGTTTCATTCTGTTTGAAATCCGGAAAATTTTCGTAAAGCGATTTGATGCCCAGCGGGCTGAAAAACACCAGGATATCATAAGTGACATCGCTGAGGTGCGACAGGTCGGAGCTGACCGTCTGGTACATCATGGCGTCCTGCCAGTTGAGTTTCAATTCATTGAGAAAAGCCGACACTTCCTGGCTTCCGAGGTTGGAGCAGGGCATGAGGAATTTTTCCGATTCCTTGTATTTTAAAAGGTATGGCTTGAGGTCTTCGATTTTTCGCTCGCCGGCAAAAACTTTCCTTTTCCTGTAAACGATAAACTTTTGAAGGTAATTGGCAATGGCTTCCGACAAGCAAAAATATTTGGTATCCTGCGACATTTTTATGCGCATATCTTCGCAGATCCGGAAGAAATGGTCAATTGAGTTTTTGCTGGTAAAAATGATGGAAGAGTATTCATCAGGCCTGATGCGGTTTTTGCGAAACTCCTTGATAGACACACCTTCCACGTGAATAAAAGGCTGCCAATCGATTTGCAATCCGTACTTCTTTTCCAGTTCGTAATAAGGGGAATGTTCCGGCTTTGGTTGGGATACTAAGATGCTTTTTACCCGCCCAAAAGTTTCTCCTAAAGCTTTTCCGTTTAATGCCATTCAAATGGATTTTGTGTAAAAAAATCTAATGAATTCCTGCTTTGCTCAACAATAATTTGATAACAATAACAACAGGTGCAATTTCAACGGTGCAAAGGTACATAAAAAAATGAAATTTGTGAAGCGCTAAATATTTACTTGCCAGAAAAAGACCTCGTAAAATGCAAAAAAGGGTGATCGCCAATATGAGGACCAAACCACCGTATAAGGCCATTTCTACAAAGTTTTCGGAAGCAAATGCGACGACAATATTGAATGGAACCAAAGCCAGACCCAGTATCGAACTGAAGATCACGAGGGAAAAACTGTACAGCTTTATTTCCTTCTGTACCGGGAATATGATCTCTATTGTTTTTAATAAAAGGTGTTTTAAAAAAAACAGGGCTCCCGTGCCTGAAATGAAATAGAACAACATCGCCGGCGTCCTCGGGATGAGGGTAAAATGATCGGCGACGAGGAAGGCAAAAATCCCGAAACTGGCAAAGAAGAAAACATAGAGTAATAAAAACGGAAACGAGATGAACTCTTTTTGTTCGCGATGGAGCAGCCTTAATATATTGTCGTTTGTAAATGCGCGGTAAACTTCCTGGATCAATGGTTTGAAAAGCGTAATTTCCAGCGCCAGAAATATCATCAACACGAGCATCACCCAGAAAATAAAGCCGCCGGCTTCTTTTTTCGGTTCCGTATCTTTTGTTGGCAATGGGGGAGATTTGTGCGATTCAGCAGGAATGTCAGAAATTTCCTGTGAAGGAGTTTTTTTATCAAAGGGGTTTTCTGAGGCTGGTGGCGCTTCAGGGGAGGCAGGCAGGCCTGGAGCGCTTACCTTTGGTTTGGAAATGTCAAAAGGATTTTCGTGGTCATCGGGTATTTCAACACTTGGGGCGCTGATTTTTTCCTTTTGCCGGTGCCGCAGATCAAAAGGATTTTCTTGCTCCTGGCCATGCAACAAAGTCGTAATTTGCAGCAGGAGAAAACCACAGAATAATATTTTCGTTATGTACTTACCGTCCGCCATGTGTCGGATGCAAAAATAACAGAACACATTAGATTTTTTAAACAATTTACAGAAAAAGAAGCGAGCGTGCAGGAGAGGATTATGGGTTATAAGTTATGGGGTGACTTGTCAGGTTTTGGAATATGAATATAAAACACTGCGTACCACAACTAGCAACTAGCAACTAGCAACTTGTAACTAGCAACTCGCAATTCGCAACCTGCTGAACCAACAAGGTAGGAACATGGAAAACAGAATAATCAGGCAGGTCATTATTTTAGGGGCGATAGCGATCATCAGCATCATCGGTAGCCAGGCCTATTGGGTAATGAAAACCTGGGACCTGAAAGAACAGGAGTTTCACCGCACCGTGAATATTGCCCTGAGAAAGGTAGCGGAGAGCCTGTCCAAATTGAACGAAAGTGTGCTTCCCAATCAAAACCTGATCACCCAATTGTCTTCCAATTACTACATTGTCAATATGGAAGAAGTGATCGACGCAGGCGTCCTGGAGTATTTTCTGCACAGGGAATTTGAAGCCCTGGCCATGAATATCGACTTTGAATACGCCATCTTCGATTGTGCGAGCGATGAAATGGTTTATGGCAATTATTGCAGCTACTCGGTGGGGCAACCTAATAATGTGGAGCTGGGGAAGTTGCCGAAATACGATCAGTTTACCTATTATTTTGGTGTAAAATTTCCGACACGATCCAGCTATTTGATTGGAGATATGCAGCTTTCTATTTTTTTTACCGTTGTTTTACTGATCACTATTTTGTTTTTTTCCTACGCCATGTTTGTCATTTTAAGGCAAAGGCGTTTGTCGCAAATGCAGAAGGATTTTATCAACAACATGACGCACGAGTTCAAAACCCCGATCTCT
>CAZKDA010000123.1:1843-13760 GCA_964551455.1 uncultured Saprospiraceae bacterium | reverse complement strand
CTCATTTATGACCAAAAAGATAGCACAAAAATAAAAAAACATGCTGCATTGTACACCCTCATAACTGATACGACGACTATTACCAGACCATCAGATACTATTTTTCATTACCCTTTCGCATATGACTTTGATGACCCTTTTGGGAAAGCACATTGGCCTGCCATGTTCGTCACCAAGCTACTGGAAACAAAACAAGGAAACTGTCATTCACTCCCTTACCTATACAAAATACTGGCAGATGAACTCGGCATAGAAGCACACCTCGCATTGGCCCCGAATCACATTTACATAAAAAATCGCTGTGAAAAAACAGGATGGTATAATACCGAACTTACCAGTGCTTCGTTTCCCGTTGACGCCTGGATCATGGCCTCTGGTTATGTACATCTGGAAGCCATACAAAACGGTATCTACATGAACGCTCTTGGAGATACTGAGTCAATTGCCATGTGTGTTGTTGATTTGGCGATGGGGTATGATCGCAAGTTTCCCGATAATGACGGTGCATTTGTTTTAAAATGCTGTGAGCTGGCGCTAAAACATTTTCCCAATTATATCACTGCTATTCTACTCAAAGCCGAAACCATGAAGCGCCTTATTGAGCAGATGATGGAACAGCACAGCGTGCAACATCCTAAGGATCTGTTTACCATCACAAGCGAAGCTGAACCGCTTTGGAAACAAATGGAGCAGACCTACTTTCATGCCCACCAACTCGGCTACCGCCAGATGCCACAGCAAATGTATCTCGAATGGCTGGCCTCCCTGACCAAAGAACGGGAGAACTATGAAAACCGTAACGTGACAAGGTTTTGATTTTACTGCCACACAGCAGATTTTGTTGATCCTGATCCGGTAGAAAGGTGTAAAGTTAGGAGCAGAGGTAGCAAATTAGAAACTTATAAGACAGGCATCGAGAAGTACAAATAGAATTCAAACATTGCGTACTTGGCGGATTCATTGCGTTCCTTGCGGTTAAAAAAACACTCTAATTTCAAATATTCGTACAAACCAACCGTGTTAAGGTAAAATAAAATAATCTTCCTTTTGACAAAGGCAATCCCTATCTTCGCCCAGCTCTTAAGTGATCTTTAACCCTTTAAAATTGTTTTGAACCAATAAACAAATTGATGGTCTCGTTTTACCTCAAAATCGAGTATTACATATGAAAAAATTTCTGACATTAATTATTGGAATCGCTTTTTTTGCCATGACCGGGAATGCGCAGGAGATACCCAAAGGAGCGCTTTACGAAGAAAAATCCGACCCGGAGGCAACCCTGATCCTTGAAAAGGTCAACAAGAAATACGAAAACTACAAAACCATTTCCATAGACTTTTCGCTGGCTATTGAAATCCCTGAAGAAGAAACCGAACGGCATAAAGGAAAAATGTTGCAGTCCGGCGATATGTTTTTCATCGACCTGCCTATGATGGCAATGTATTGCGACGGCAAGGTAATCTGGACGCATCTGAAAGATCAACAGGAAGTGCAACTCAATAATTTTGAGCCGGGCGAGGAGACCGAAGAAATCCTTTCCCCGAAAGACATTCTGAAAATCTACAAAAGCGACAAATATTACTACGTGCTGATGAACGAAGTTACCGAAAAAGGGGTGATGATCCAGGAGATTGAATTCAAGCCCAAGGAAAGGGATACCGAATATTTGAAAATACGCGCTACCATCAACAAAAACACTTCGGAACTGATGCGTTTGAAGGTTTTTTCACGCGATGGCTCGCGTTATACTTTTGAGATCGAAAACACGGAAATGAACAAAACCATCAGCAATTCCGCCTTCGTGTTCGACAAAACCAAAGCTCCGGAGGGAACCGTTTTCGAAGACCTTCGCACGGATTGAACGGGCTTCGCAACCCACTGAAAAGCGATTTGGGGTAATTGCCTCAAGTCGCTTTTCTTTTTTGCAGTTTTTAAAATGGATGTCTCTTGCTATTTTTGTTGTATCGTAACCATGCTTTTATAAAAGCCATTTTTGATCTATTTTCTCAATACAGGGAGAATTAATTAAACCACAAAAGTGACAAAAGGGAACAAAAGAGAATAGAATACAACTTTTGTGTTCTTTTGTCACTTTTGTGGCCTGCCTGACGCAGGCAGGTTCAAAAATCAACTATCTATTTGCTGAACCGTTGCCTTAAAACTGCTCAAACATCTTCGTTCAATGAAAATCAAATCGAGGCTATTAAAACCTTTCGCCAACAGGATCGCCAGACAGATCGACCGTTGGGCAGCCAACCCCATCGAAGCGCAAAACCAGATTTTCCGCGAGCTCATGCGCAAGGGAAAGTCCACTGCTTTTGGAAAGGATCACCATTTTGAAAAGATAAACAACTACGAAGATTTTCGACAACAGGTTCCGGTTAGGGACTATGAAGCGATCAAGCCCTATATCGAAAGGATCAAAAACGGAGAATCGGACATCCTCTGGCCTGGGCGGCCAAAATATTTTGCAAAAACTTCGGGTACTACCTCCGGCGTCAAATATATCCCTTTGACCAAAGACAGCCTGCCCAATCATTTCGGAACAGCCAGGAACGCATTGTTCAATTACTTTGCTCGCAGCGGCAACGGAAGTTTTCTCGACGGAAAGATGATCTTCCTCAGCGGCAGCCCGGCGCTCACCAAAGTCGGCGGCATCCACACGGGGCGGCTCTCCGGCATTGTGAATCACCAGGTTCCGTCATGGCTGCGCACCAACCAGTTGCCAGGTTACAAAACCAATTGTATCGAAGAATGGGAGGAAAAACTTGAAAATATCGTCAACGAAACCATCGATCAAGACATGCGCCTCATCAGCGGCATCCCGCCCTGGGTGCAAATGTATTACGAACGCCTTTTGGAGCGAAGCGGCAAAAAATACATCAAGGATGTTTTCCCGGATTATTCCGTTTTTGTTTACGGCGGCGTCAATTTTGAACCTTACCGCGCCAGCCTCGAAGCTTTGGTGGGAAAACGGATCGACAGCGTTGAAACCTATCCGGCTTCCGAAGGGTTCATCGCCTTCCAGGACAGCCAGCAGGAGAAAGGGCTTTTGCTCAACGCAGCCAGCGGCATCTTTTTCGAATTTATTCCCGCTGAAGAAATTTTCACGGAAAACCCGCGGCGGCTCTCGCTGGGAGAAGTCGAAACGGGTGTCAATTACGCCATTATTATCAACAACAACGCCGGTCTCTGGGGTTACAATATTGGCGACACCGTCGAGTTCGTTTCTAAAAATCCCTACCGGTTGATCGTTACCGGGCGCATCAAACATTTTATTTCGGCGTTCGGCGAACACGTCATCGGCAAAGAAGTGGAAAACGCCGTGTTGTCGGTGGCAAATGTCGAGTCCGTAAAAATCGTGGAATTTACGGTAGCGCCACAGGTCAGCCCTCCCGAAGGCGGATTGCCTTACCATGAGTGGTTCATAGAATTTGAAAAGCCGCCCGAAAACATTTCGTCGTTTGCAGCCAAAGTTGATAAAATGATGGAGAAACAAAATATTTATTACGAAGACCTCATCAGTGGCAAGATCCTGCAACCCCTGAAAATTACAGCCTTAAAAAAAGGAGCATTCCGCGATTATATGAAATCGCAGGGGAAACTGGGTGGCCAGAACAAGGTTCCGAGATTGTCCAACGACCGGAAAATCGCCGATGAGCTGATCGATTACATCATTCGTTAGAAATTATTCAGCAAATAATCAAAATTACCGGTTCAGTATAATGTTGCGTTTTTTTTTATTTCCCGCAGATCGCGCAGACCCGCCCGTCTGCGGGGTCGGGCGGGTTACCGCAGAAATGTAACAATCCAATCTGCGTAGATTAGCGAAATCAGCGGGACACCTTTATTTTTTCCATTTTCACAGAAAAAAATTGAAATGATAGGGAAAGAATCCAAATTTTTGCTTTTCAAGTCGTATCAATATTATAATGCTCAATAGTTACATTCGTTAACCAAAATCAAGACTTTGAAAAAAAAACCGGAACTCTGCGGATTGATACTGGCCGGGGGCATGAGCCTTCGGATGGGGCAGGACAAGGCCTTTTTGAATTACTTCGGCAAACCGCATTATCAGCTTCTTTTCGAAGAATTGAGCTGTTGTTGTAAAAACGTTTTCCTCTCTTGCCGCAAGGAACAATCTTCGCAATTCGATGGAAAATATCCGCTAATCTTCGACCGCCATTACAATATCGGGCCGATGAACGGTTTGCTGTCTTTTTTTGAAAAATACCCGTCTAAAGCCTGCCTTGTGTTGGCTTGTGATATGCCTTTTGCGGACGAAAATGCCTTTCATTATTTGATCGGACAAAGACAAATGGAAAAACCGGCAACTTGCTTTTCCGCTGAAAACGGGCTTCCCGAACCTCTATTTTGTATCTGGGAACCCAAAGCTTATGAAACACTCAAAGTTGCTTTCCGCGAAAAAAAATACTCTCTCCGCGACCTGTTGAAAAGCAGCGATTGCAGACTGATTCAAACCATTGATGAAAAATGGTTGTTGAATATCAACAAGCCCCACGAGTTGCAAACAATCCTTGAAATGCTCCGGTTGCCTCCGGGAAAATCGTAATTTAGCTTTATGAAAAGTACAACCTCCGTAAAGATCTGGAACGTAAATCAAAAAAACCGCTTTGAAAAAAGCGACATCCTGGCCGTAGAGGAACCCCTCGAGATCCGCCTGGCGATGGAAGGACAGCCTCCAAAAAACATTTCTATCACCATGCGCACCCCCGGCAATGACTTCGAACTGGCTGCCGGGTTTTTATTCACCGAAGGGATCATCCAATCCAAAGAGCAGGTGAAAAGCATCGACCATGTGAAAAGCTGGAACCCCGACAGCGAAGGAAACGTGGTTTCGGTGGAAATCGCCGAAGGCGTGAAGATCGACTACCAAAGGCTGGAACGGCATTTTTACACTTCCTCCAGTTGCGGTGTCTGCGGAAAAACCTCGATCGATGCCGTGAAATACAGCGGTATGCAAAAGCTGAAGGAAAACCACCCGGTTTTCGAGCACAAACTGATCCACCGGCTTCCTGATCTGCTCCGCGAGCAACAGGAGGTTTTCGACCATACCGGCGGCCTCCACGCCGCAGCACTCTTTGATAACACAGGAAAGCTCCACCTGCTGCGCGAAGACGTAGGTCGCCACAATGCCGTTGATAAACTGGTGGGAGCCGCGATGTTAAACGGAATGATCCCCTTGCACGATTTCCTCATCATGGTGAGCGGCAGAGCCAGCTTCGAACTGATACAAAAATCGCTGATGGCCGGCATCCCTATCCTGGCGGCAGTCGGCGCTCCGTCGAGCCTTGCCATTTCACTGGCCGAAGAAGCAGGCATGACCGTGTTGGGTTTTGTCCGCGACGGACGGTTTAATATCTATTCCGGCGCGGCGCGGATCGGGTGATTTGCTTTTTCGTTTTTCCGTTTTCTTGTATGAAAAAATAATAACCGTGACCATTCAATTCGTACCACAATAATTTAACTTAATTTCAACCTCATTCCACACCATCCTTTCACCACAACTTTCAAAACCCTATACCTTTGAAAACGATCAAAAAATACGGACGAGCGCCCTATCGGGTTGGGTTGTTGCATGGCGGGCCTGGCGCTTCCGGAGAGATGAAACCTGTGGCGAAAAGGCTATCCGCCGATTATGGGGTTTTAGAGTTTTTCCAGACAAAAAAAACAATCAACGAACAAATCGAAGAATTGCATGAGCAACTGCGCTCAAATGCATCGACGCCCGCTGTACTGATCGGTTATTCATGGGGTGCATGGCTGGGGTTTTTGTTTGCAGCTAAATACCCTGCTTTGATAAAAAAAATGATACTGGTCAGCGCAGGGGCTTTTGAAAACAAATACAACAAAGACCTGATGAGCATCCGGCTGAACAGGCTGAATCCCCTGGAAAAGAAAGAAGCCAAAAAGCTGATTTCAAACATAAATTCGGGCAATTCGGATAGCGAAACATTAAGCCGCTTTGGCAAGTTGATGGCAATCGCCGATGCTTTCGATCCTGAGCCGGATGATGACGATCCGATTGAGCCGGACATGGAAGTTTTTCAATCTGTCTGGGCAGAGGCTGCAAAGTTGAGAGATACAGGCGAATTGATAAAACATGCAGAGCATATCCAATGCCCTGTCGTTGCAATTCACGGGGATCACGATCCGCACCCGGTTGAAGGCGTCGCGGTACCTTTGGAAAAAAGGCTTGGCGATTTTAAAATGATCCGGCTTGAGCAATGCGGACACACGCCCTGGAAGGAAAAATTTGCAAAAGACTGGTTTTTTGAGATATTACGGAAAGAAGTCAATTTGGTATCAAATTGAAATACGATTGAAAATCGCTTCAACCTTCAAACCACTTTCGCATTGTATCCTACCAGCCAAGAGAGCTGGCCAGTTTCAGAACAAAATGTTATTCAAAAATGATCTTCCCGGTTTTGAAATTTCCCTGTTTGTCTTCAATCCGGTACAGGTAAAGCCCAGCATGCCAATCACCACGGGGAATGCTGAAACTGTTCGTCATGATCTCCGGTGACTGGAACACCTCCCTTCCCAGCGGATCGAAGAGGCGCAATCGCAGCGCTCCGGCATCCGCCGGCAACGCAAATGTTACTTCCTCTGTCGCAGGATTCGGAAAAGCAGAGATATTTTCCAGCGGACGATATATCCCGAAAACGGATGAAGGATCCTCGAAGATCACCCCTGTCGTGTCCTCCGTGTACATCATCACCATCACCATCATTTCATCATCGGATGTCGGCCCGAACCACACCGGCAAAGGGCCGTTGTTTTCGTAAGTCGCCTGATGGGTAATGCCGTTTTGCGTACTGAAAAGAATGGGCAGGAAGGGTTCGAAGTAGCGCATCGGGATGTGCTGGTAGTCGAAATAGGGTGCGACACAATCCGGTACTCCCTGAGCGCAGGCGGCATCGTAGATCAACTCATCATTGGCGCCGTTTTTCCGCTTATAAACCTTGTATCCCGTACCCCACTGATGGGTATGTCCCATGATCCCCCAGACGAAAGCTTCGCCGTAATTGCCATTGACTACCTGCGTTTCGGTATCCTCATTGCCGTCGTTGTTGATATAGATCTGATCATTTACAAAAAGGGTCGTTTTCATCTCCTGCGCCGCCGTACCGCTTGGCTGGGTGTAGATATTGATATACACCTCCGCCTGGTAAGTATTCGTAGCAGAATAGTTGATATAATGCGAATTCAAGTCGAGCACCAGGTCATCTTCCCAGATAAACGCCGTGCCTTGCGGAAGCCTGAGATCAGTAGCTTCCTGAATAGCAGCCACTAGACCTATGCCCGCATGATAAGGATAGGGGCGCAAGCCCGGAGCAATGGACTGTGCGACGACAGGGCTATCGAAATCATACATGATAAAATGGTGCGACGATGATGCGATATGCATATCGAGGCGGGTCACATCGACATCATCCGGCAAAAAGAGTTCATATTTTTGGAAATACTCCAGTTCGTCATTTGGTTGCCCCGCAGGCCGCAAAAAATAGGGTCCCATTTTGATCTGGAAACCTTCGCTTTCGGCGGGCGGTGCGGGAGGGCCGTCGGGAAAGCTGGCGAGGCCGTTTACGTTGTAATAATCAAAGATCACCTGCTCGTCGATCACTTCTCCGGTGGCTGGCGAGCCGTAAAGGATCCATTGCCGGATCAGTTCCTTTTCTTCAACGGTCAGTTGAGGTTCGCTGGCGGGAGGCTGCGATTCGCCTTCCTCCGCCTTTAGGTGTATGGTGGATTCAAAACCGTCGCTGATCTTTCGGAATAAATAACTGAGATCGGGTCTGCCGGGATAGATATATTTATACCCTTTTGAAGCGGCAAAACTATTGGCAGGCGTCACATTGACGATATTGTTGAACACATCCGAAGCTTGTGCTTCTATCGTAATGCCGGCGCCTTGCAGATCCAGGCCGCTCTGTGGTGCATTGTGGTTGTGGCAGTTTACACATTTTTCCTGGAATATTTCAAAGACGCTGATATTGGTGGATTGCGCCAACAAAACATGATGCGCCAGATTCATTAAAACGATTGATGCAAATAATATTCTCAACATGATAATGGATTTTTGTGGTAAGATGTAAAATGCCAAATTAAACAAAATTGACCAAACCCTCAGTGGACATTCTCTACCGCTTGTTGTTTTTATACGACAGAATTGCAAAAATGCTACCTCCAGGGAAACCCATTCCGCAGGGTTCTAATCCCGCATACAACCCCTCCTAGTACCTTGTACCTCTGTGTTGTAGGGGAATGAAATTAAAATTGTATCGTTTGATTAAAAATCGTAATTTTGCGGACTTATGAAAAACAGGTTACTTTATATCCTTGTGTTGGGCTGTGTTTTTTTGTTTCACAGCAGTTGCAAAAGTGAATTTGAAAAACTCAGAGCCACCGGGGATGCTGAAACTTTGTATGAAAGAGCCTTTAAGTATTATGAAGAAGGCGATTATCTGAAATCACAAATGCTGTTTGAATTGATCATCAGTAGTCTTCGCGGGAAAGTACAGGCGGAAAAGGTTTATTTTTATTATGCAAACACCCACTATTACCTGAAAAAATACATCCTCGCGAGCTATTATTATAAAAATTTCGCCAATACATTTCCAAACAGCGAATACCGCGAAGAGGCAGACTTTATGTCGGCATACTCCAATTACCAAATGTCGCCAAAATTCAGGCTGGATCAGACTTTCACCGAAAAAGCCATCGATGAATTCCAGCTTTTCGCCAACACATATCCCAACAGCAAAAGGGTAGAGGAATGCAATCTGCTGATTGACGAAATGCGGGCAAAACTCGAAAAAAAGGCTTACGAACAGGCTGAGTTGTATTTCAACCTGAGGCAGTACCAGGCCGCTTCGCATACCTTCGAAAATGTTTTGAATGATTATCCCGATTCCGAGGATGCCGAAAAGATCCGGTACATGATCATCAAATCGCATTACCTGCTGGCTGAAAACAGCATTTACGACAAGCAGGCCGAGCGTTTCGAAGAAGCGCTGAAAAAAAGCAAATCCTTTATTGCAAAATATCCTGAAAGCAAGTACATCAAAGAGGTAAAAACAATCAATGAAAATTCGTCAAATAAAATAAAATACATTTTGCCATGACAGACATAAAATCAAAAGTTCAGGGCTTGGAACCGAATGTTCAGGCACGCGACGTGAAAGGAATGATCGGAAAATCCGACAATATTTACGAGGTGCTCAACATCATCGCGAAAAGAGCTAACCAGATCGCTGTGGATCTGAAACACGAGTTGCATTCCAAGCTCGAAGAGTTTGCCATCAGCTCCGACACGATCGAAGAGATCCATGAAAATAAAGAGCAAATCGAGATCTCAAAATTTTACGAAAGGCTCCCCAACCCCGTATTGATCGCCACTGCCGAATTCCTTGACGGCGAAATTCACCATCAATACCGCAACGAAAAAGATAACAACGAATAACGATCTTCCTATGCCGGAGGTCAAAAAATACAGCCGCTTTTCAACTGTTTTCCACAGGAAACGAACAGGTAGAAAAGCGGCTGTATTGTCCTTTTACATCTTTTCCATTCCAGCAATTGTTACCATCCTATGATCTTAAAAGGTAAAAAAATACTGCTTGGAATTTGCGGCAGCATCGCTGCGTATAAAGCTGCTTTTCTCACCCGGTTGCTGATAAAGGAAGGCGCAGAAGTGCAAGTGCTGATGACGCCGGCAGCCACCGGTTTCATCTCTCCGCTCACGCTTTCCACGCTATCCAACCGAACCGTAATGACGGATGTCAGTTCTGAAAAAACCTGGAACAACCACGTTGAACTTGGCCTGTGGGCGGATGCCATGATCGTAGCGCCGGTTACTGCAACCACCCTGGCAAAATTGGCGAGCGGCATTTGCGACAACATTATTGTTGCAACATATCTCTCTGCCCGTTGCCCTGTGTTTTATGCGCCTGCGATGGATCTCGATATGTGGAAGCACCCGGCAACGCGTGAAAATGTTGAGCGGTTGAATAGCTTCGGCAACCATCTTATCCCTGTTGAATATGGCGAATTGGCGAGCGGCCTCGTTGGAGACGGTAGAATGGCCGAGCCTGAAACGATCGTGAAATTCGTCAGTGATTTTTTTGAAAAAAGAAAAACGCTGGCAGGAAAAAAAGCATTGGTCACGGCAGGCCCGACTTACGAGGCCATTGATCCAGTTCGTTTCATTGGCAACCATTCCAGCGGGAAAATGGGCATTGCCATAGCCGAAACACTGGCGGAAAATGGTGCAACGGTTTGCCTCGTTTTGGGTCCTACGGATTTGCAACCTCAACATCCCGGCATCGAAGTAGTACGGGTACAATCAGCCGCAGATATGTTCGAAGCTGCCAAAAAACGTTTCAAAAAAAGCCACATCACCATTCTGGCAGCAGCCGTAGCAGACTACCGCCCTGCTGAAATCGCCAGTTCCAAGATCAAGAAAACCGAAACGCGAATGTCCATCGAGCTTGAAAAAACGATCGATATCGCCGCAACGCTGGGAAAAACCAAATGCGACAATCAACTTCTCGCTGGCTTTGCGCTGGAAACTGACAACGAACTGGACAATGCCAAAAACAAATTGAAAAAAAAGAACTTCGACTTTATCGTTTTGAATTCTTTGAAAGATCAGGGCGCGGGTTTTGCTCATGATACCAACAAAATTACCATCATCAGCAAAGGCAATAAGATTGAGCATTTTGAGTTAAAATCAAAGAAAAAAGTAGCCGAAGATATTGTCAATCATGTAATTTTGAAACTGGACAGCGCTACTGCAAAAAAATAATTCTGAACACAACCTTTTAATTTTTACAAAATATATGAAACGATTTTCACTCTTACTTGCCGCTTGTTTGCCCTGCTTTTCAGCGTTTGCGCAGGACATTGATTTCCAGATCAATATCAATACGCCTAAACTTCAGACCGCTGACCCAAGGGTATTTGAAACCCTGGCAAACTCAATCCGGGATTTTGTGGACAACGTGGACTGGTCGGAGGATGTGTTCGAACCGCATGAGCGCATCCGATGCAACATACAACTGACGATCAGGGATGAAATGTCGCCTACTTCTTTTACAGCCGATATGGCCATACAGGCAGTCCGTCCGGTTTACGGCAGTACTTATGAAACAGTATTGCTGTCGCATGTTGACAAAGACATTACTTTTGAATACCAGGAGTTCCAACCGCTTATTTACAGCAGGAACAATTTTCAGGATAACCTTTCCTCTATCTTTTCATTTTATATGAACATCATTATGGGAATGGATTATGATACTTTTTCCCCTTTTGGCGGGGAACCCTATTTCCAGCGGGCCAATGACATTCTCAACACTGTACCGCCAGCAGCCGCACAGTTGTACCCAGGCTGGAGATCGTTGGACGGAAGGCGCAATCGCTTTTGGATGATCGAGAATATTCTGAACCCGAAGTGCCGCATTTACCGTTCGGCAATGTATGATTATCACAGGCATGGATTGGATGTAATGGGAGACAATCCCGTCGCTGGCAGGGCGGTGATCACGCAGGCTGTTGAAACAGTTTCGGAGGTAAACCGGAATTATCCCAACTCTATGATCATTTTGATGTTTGCGAATGCAAAAGGCGACGAGATCATCGAAATTTTCAAAAAAGGAACAAGCGACGAAAAAAACAAGGTACGGTCAATCATGTCGAGGATCGATGCGCCGAATGCCAGCAAATATCGCACTGAGATTGGCCGCTGAACCGAGCGTTGCTAATTTGTTGATGTGGTAATCCCGATTTCATCGGGATCTACGCTTCGCTCCGATGTGGTAATTTGCTAATATGCTAATGTGCTAATATGCTAATGTGCTAATATGCTAATGTGCTAATATGCTAATGTGCTAAT
>CAZKDA010000123.1:0-1743 GCA_964551455.1 uncultured Saprospiraceae bacterium | reverse complement strand
ATGCTAATATGCTAATATGCTAATATGCTAATTTGCTAATATGTTGATTACTCCATCAACACATCAAACATATTAACCCATTAACAACCCAATCAACTAAATTACTTCTGAACAACTCTTATGACAATGAAATTTCAGTTTTCCCTAACGATAGTTATTTGTTTTTTCTACATCGGCGTTTCGGCACAAAATACCTTTCCTCCGGAAATAGACTGGGGGAAAGAATACAAACTGCCTGGCAAAACAGACCTCATGGCTTTGGTTCCTTTTGGAACATCCTCGTATTACGGACTGAGAAAACGGAACGCAACCGGCATCAGCGGAAAAAAGCAAAAGGTATTTGTAGAGCATTACAACAGCCAGATGAATATGGTCAAGTCCGTTTCGTTTGCTTTGAAATACAAAAATAATCCGCTGGAATATGAAGATTTTCTGAAAGTAGGCAATGAACTGTATTTATTTACTTCGTACAACAACCAGGCAAAAAAGAAGAATTACTTGTTTGCACAATTAGTAAGCAGAAAGACACTGATGCCATCTGACAAGCTGATAAACATCGGAGAAGTCGATTCAAAAAATATAATGAAAAAAGGCTACTTCGATGTTCATATTTCGCGGGATAGCTCAAAGGTTTTGGTATTCAATGCCCTGCCTTACCAGAAAGGAATGCCTGAACGCTTTGCTTTGCATGTGTACGACAACCAGTTTAATGAACTTTGGACTAAAGACATTATCCTGCCTTACAGCGACAAGGATTTTTCGGTGGAAGATTACCAGGTGGACAACCACGGCAATGTTTTTTTATTAGGACTAAACACCAGGCCGGAATACTTTTTCACGATCCTGGAATATTCAAAAGAAGGCAGCGATGTCATCGAATATCCGATCAGGCGTCAAGACAAGCTGATTACCGATCTGTCTTTCCTGATCGCAGACAACGGCAACCTGGTGTGTTCCGGTTTTTATGCTGACCATGCAACGGGTAGGGTCAAAGGGACTTACTTTTTTCAACTGGATACGGATACCAAAACGATCCGCAACGAAAACCTCAAGGAATTTGAAACGGGTTTTCTTACCCAATATCTGACAGCCAAACAAATTGAAAAGCTGAGCAAAAATGAAAACCTCAGACAAAAAGCAGGCTTGCAACATTTTTCGCTCGACAGGCTCATCCTCAGAAGCGACGGCGGGGCATTGCTCATTGCCGAACAGCATTTTATCGAAGAGTACCGGTCGCCGGGAGGCTTTGATCCTTATTATCCGTATTACAACACGTATTACACCACTGATTATTATTTTCACTACAACGATATTATCATCGTCAACATCCGGCCTGATGGCGTGATCGAATGGGCGGCCAGTATCCCCAAAAAGCAAGTGACACGAAATGACAATGGGATTTATTCCTCCTTTGCCGTTTCAATTGTACAGGACAAGATATATTTTCTTTATAATGACTCGGAAGCGAATTATGTGAAAGGTGAAAGGATCAGGCAAACCAATGAATTTACCGCGCACAGAAAATGGTCGATGATAGCCCTTGCCGAGGTCAGCCGTGATGGTAGCGTGAATATTTCACCGCTTTTGAAAAACAACGACTCCCGGATGATCACGCGTCCAAAATTGTGTAAACAAACCGGGAAAAAAAGTATGATCGTTTATGGTGAAAAGAACAATGCACTATTCAGGTATGGACATATCGAATTCCTTTAATGTCCTTTCCTTTAAAGCCTAAACCAAACT
>CAZKDA010000122.1:0-14079 GCA_964551455.1 uncultured Saprospiraceae bacterium | reverse complement strand
GAAGCGTAGCGAATCCCGCTTTTTGGAGAAAAAGCGGGACGACAAAGTCGGGACATCAGACTTTAGACTTTAGATGCAAGAACTTGTACCGCCAACAGGTCGAGGGTATTTCAAACATCTGGCATCAGACATCAGAAGTAATCTGCAATTCGTACATACTAATTCACTGCCCGCAACAAATCGCTGACAGGCCACCGGCAGATACCCTGAACCTTCAACAAGCTACGAGTCCTGGCTTCAGTTCACTTTTTTAGTCCCCTTGAGGAAAGGCACGAAACGAAAGTTATCCAGTTTTTCTTCGAGGAATTCATTTTCCGATATCCGTGTGATCTTGTACATGCGCTGTACTTTTTCGCCACCTACCGGCACCACGAGGATGCCATCTATCTTGAGCTGTTTTGTCAATTCCGGAGGTACTTCGGAAGCTCCGGCAGTCACGAGTATTTTGTCAAAAGGAGCAAACTCCGGGAGGCCTTTGTAACCATCCCTGAAAAAACAGCGGATATGGCCGAAGCCTAGTTTGGTGAGCAGGGTTTTCGCTGTTTCATAAAGCGCTTCTTGCCTTTCGATGGTATAAACCCTGGCGCCTAAAGCGGCAAGCACCGCAGCCTGATACCCCGACCCTGTGCCAATTTCCATGACTTTGTCGCGTTTTTTCACTTCCAGCAGTTCGGTTTGGTAAGCTACCGTAAAAGGTTGCGATATCGTTTGGTCGTTGCCGATGGGAAATGCTTTATCCTGGTAAGCCCATTCTTCAAAAGCTTTGTCGAGAAAAAAATGACGCGGGATGGATTCCATGGCAGCCAGGATGTTTTCATCGCGGATCCCCTTTTTTCGCAAAGAGTCGATCAGTTTTTTTCTCAGACCTTTATGTCGGTAGGTGTCCTTCACTTTCAGGAAAAGATTTTTATTTTTTTAATACGGAAAAGGTTTAATTTCTCTGTTTGCGACTGCTATTTTGGATGGATATTTTTAACTTTGTGCTCGTTTTCAAACGGCGCCTGGTTAAAGTAGTAAAACTAGGTTTATTCTTAAAGTTTTTAAAACATTTTTTACAATGACGGAAATTAAATTTGGAACAGATGGCTGGCGAGCTATTATCGCAAAAGATTATACGGTTGATAATGTAGCAAGGGTTGCGGAAGCAACGGCGCTTTGGATGGTGAAAAAAGGGTTTACAAAAGTAGTGATCGGACATGATTGCCGGTTTGGCGGCCCCATGTTTGCGGAAACCACTGCACAGGTCATCGGCGCTCACGGCATCAAGGTCAACCTCGCAAAAGGATTTGTTTCAACCCCGATGGTTTCACTCGGCGTAGTCAAAACCAAATCAGACCTCGGTATCGTCATCACCGCCAGCCACAATCCTCCTGCCTACAACGGGTTTAAACTCAAATCCGCTTACGGCGGCCCCACTACCCCATCGCACATCGCCGAAGTGGAGGCCTTGATTCCGGATTCATTCGAAAAAGAATTGCCGCAGTTAGACGAACTTTTTGAAAACGGTTTGCTCAATTACGTTGACCTCGAAACTATGTATATCGATCACGTCAGAAAAAATTTCGACCTTGACATGATCAAAAAGGCAGGGCTGAAAATAGCTTACGACGCCATGTACGGCGCCGGTCAAAGAGCCATGCAAAAAATCCTGCCGGATGCCATTTTGCTACATTGCGACGACGACCCTTCCTTCAAAGGCCAGGCACCCGAACCCATCCACCGCAACCTGACAGCGCTTTCCAATCTCGTAAAATCTGACACAACCATTGCGCTCGGTATTGCCCACGACGGCGACGCCGACCGCATCGGGATGTACGACGAAGATGGAAACTTTGTGGATTCTCACCACATTTTGTTGTTGCTTCTTTTGTATTTGTTCAAATATAAAAATCAAACCGGCAAAGTGGTCATTACCTTTTCGGTAACCGAAAAAATGAAAAAAATGGCTGAGTTGTTCGGCCTGGAAAGCGAAGTAACGAAAATCGGTTTTAAGTACATCGCTGAGATCATGAACAACGAAGATGTGCTGGTAGGTGGTGAAGAATCCGGCGGCCTCGCGGTAAAAGGTCATATTCCCGAACGCGATGGGATCTGGATCGGGCTGATGATCCTGGAATTTATGGCTATGACCGGAAAATCTCTCAAGTCGCTCATCCGGGATGTATATGACCTCGTCGGTGCTTTTGCCTTCGACCGCGATGACCTCCACATCAAAGAGGAACAAAAACAGGCCATCATTGAAAAATGCAAAAACAACCCATACCGATCATTTGGCTCGTATAATGTGAAATCTCTCGAAACCATCGATGGGTTCAAATTTTTTCTGAGCGACGACGAATGGGTGATGATGCGACCATCGGGCACAGAGCCGGTTTTGCGGGTATATGCCCAGGCCTCTTCGCTTGATAAAGCCCGCGCCATCCTCGATGCGGCAAAGGAGGAACTACTCGGCGTTGCAGCTTAAAACTCCGATTCTTTTCTTTGATTTTTACAACTATGGGCGAATCATAGCGATATGAGGGATGCCGTCTTCAAGGTATTCTGCGCCTGTTTTCGCAAAACCAAAAGATTCATAAAACCGGATCAGGTAAGATTGCGCCGAAATTTTTATGGGTTGAGCGCCGATGGTATTTTTTATTGCATCAAGGCTTTCACTCATGAGTTTTTTGCCGAAGCCTTTATTGCGCATCGAAGGAGCGGTGACGATCCTGCCGATGGAAGCGTAATTTTCATAAAAAACTCCCTTTCCGCCAAATCTTGAATAAGCGACCAGCCGATCATTTTGATCCAACGCCATCAGGTGCCAGGCCTGCTGGTCTTTTCCGTCGGCATCAAGGTAGGGGCAATTTTGTTCCACGACAAAAACCTCCTGCCTCAATGCCATTATTCTATACAATTCATCGGTGCTGAGCGCGGAAAAAGGTTTATAAATAAAATGATACATCGTTTCAAGTTTAGCTAAAAATAAAAAAGTTTAGCTTTTTGCATCGCTAAACTTTTTCAAAATCATGTATCATTTAAAAACTATCACTTAAATTCTAGAAATCATTTCCTGATTCAGGGTTTTGCATTTCATCCAATCCGGGACGGGATCGCCTCCCTCTGAGACGAATTCTATTGCTCCATTGTCATAAGCCCGGTAACTCCAAATATGGATTTTACCATTTCCGCTAATGTAAGACCCGAACCGCAGCACGTATTCCACCTCCCAACCATCGTTGATCCTTTTGAGGTTGATGTCATTGCCGCCGATTTTCGGGATGCCCAAGTCAATGGCGCTCACTCCTTCGATGTTGTAAAAATCATTGGCAAGGGCAGCCATATTCAGCGGCTCGGTCGAACGGATAGTAATGGCATCTTGGCTGTCGTTCCATTGCACGTGCTTTTCAATGATCAGATCGTATTCATCCAGCAGGTCGTTGATATCAATGCTGTTGGTTTCGCTGATCCCTTCGCGGAGGGGCTGCGCCCATCCGACGTTGCGGTCGAAGATCAGAACGAGGTGATCGATCGAAGGATTTGGAAAAGTATGGACATTGCAGTTGGCAATGGATTTTGCTGTTTCGTCATGCAGATAAATGCCGGTCAGGATTGAATAGATCGCCTCGATATTGTCTTGTGGAATGACCACGTTCTGGTAGCGCAGGTCTTCTTTTTTTGATTCGATACGCAGGGCTAGTCGCGCTGCATCTCTGCGGAATTTCCTTGCCAGTTTATTCGGGATCGTCTGATCCGGCGGCTCAAATACCGAAAGGTTTACAGGCATCGGGGAAGTGAGCAGGTTGCAGTGAGTTTTTCCAACGATGGGTAAAAAGGCGAATATTAAAATGATCAGCGCTGTTTTCAAGTTTTGAGCAGTTTTTGAGCGTGTTTTGTTAGCCTGCAATACAAATAGCATATTTTCCAAAATAAACGAGGTGAAAAAATAATTCACATAATAATTCTCCTGTTTGTGACAGAGAACGAGTTTGCATTCTGGCTATGCTGGTGAGTTAAACTTTTAAGAAAGCGGCAGATCAGGCTGGAAAATGTCAGCTAATTATTTTTAACGGGTTCTGTATTGTGACGATCTATTGGAACATATCCCGCCACATTTTTTGAAAATAACAAAAAAGCTGCCGAATAATTTGATTTCCTGCAAAAGGTCAGAAATAAAAACACTTTGCTTTTTTGCCCCGATTGTTGCTGCCCATTCCAGGCTCAAAGGGGTTGACTTTTAATGCAATATAAAAATCGACTCCCGTGAGTTCTCTTTTCCGGAAAAAGCTCCTGATGTTTTCCGTTCCTATACTTAAAAAAGCTATGCGTGCAGCCATTCCGAAATTGACTGCCTGCCAGTTGTAAACGGAAACCGGCATTGAAATGCCATACCAGCGGTTTTCAAATCTCGGAGTGATAGCAAAGAAGTTTCCGCGTTCAACAGCGGCTGACTGGTACGGAATGCGCTGGATGATCATTCCGTTGATAAAAACATTTGAAGTAACGGCATAATCCGCCTGGAAGCTAATAGCCCCCGGCATCCAGATGCTGAAAGCGCCTTTTTGAAACGAGGCCGTAGAGTCACCATAAGCCTGGTAACTCAACAAGCGGACTGCATCCTCGCCATGCTCCATGTCGAGATATTCCTCTTTGTTGATAGCAAACTGGCCGTCGGTTTTGATCTCGTGCATTTGTGCATTTTTGTTAAAATGTATCCTGCCGATATCCAGGATGCTCAGCCCAAATTTCCATTCGTAAGTATCGTACTGTCCTTCAATAGTATAAACCATACCGAGATCGAGCGCGATACCGGCACCATTCTGAGAAATGTTCACATCAGGGTATTTTGAAGCGTTCGTTGTGGTCAACCCATAGACCCAGTGAGGGCTGTCAACCAGGGTGGTATCGTTAGGCACCTGTGTGGCGTTGAACCGGGTTTTATTGTCAAAGAAAAACCCCTCGAAGCCCTGCAATATCTTTACAGAAGCAGCGAGATCGAAATAACCATTGGGAGATTCAAACCTTTTGCCATAATTCAAACCAAGTTCAGCCCAGGCCATGGCAGCACCGTTGGAAGGCGCTACGCTGATCTCTTCGTAGTAGGGCGTCCTGTCCCAGAAATAAAAGTTGAGCGAAGAAGGAATGTCATGGCTGCTGCTGGCTGCCCGGATGCTGGTGAACAGCCCGAAGGTTTGGTCGTTTTTAAACTTTACAGCAAAAGAAGGCCCCAAAACAGTCACCATACCCATGTAGTATTTTTTCCGGTTGGAGTCGTAAAAGTCTGCCAGGAGCCAGTCATCCGTCGAGAAATTTTCAGCATCGAAATACCGCACGGACTTCATATTCGGAAAGCGGTTGAGCGCTTCACGCGGATGTGTGTTGTACAAATATCCGTAACTGGTTTGTCCGAAAACGCCAATTCCTGCGACGTTGACATCCCAGCGGAAAGCGCCTCCCAAAAAATTGGCCGGGTTGATCATCAGGCTGTTGACCCCCGAATAATTATCTGTTCGCAAACCCAGTTGCTCCTGTGAAAATAGATTGGAATTGATGGCCAGGATAAAAACCGGCACCAGTGTTTTTAAGTGTTTCATAATGTGTGATCAAAATTGTTGAACACAGATGGATCGGGTGGGGAGTGGGTTGCTGATTTGAATCAGGCTCTAAAATGATTCATCTGTCCGTAAAGCGAAAATATATCAATTCTGAGGGATGGAAATCCTAAAACAAAAAGCATTCCGTATCCGGCCATTATAATCTTTAATCAAAAAGCTACAGTAAATATTGAGCAGTTGCTCAAACATAAATCCCGAAATACGATAAAATTTTTGGCAAAAAAATGATGAGGCCTACGACTGCGGCACCCGCTGCGATCAACAAAACTGCCGCAGCAGCCGTATCTTTTGCCTTGCCGGCCAAATGGTGGCGCTGCGGGGAAACCAGGTCGGTGAGATGTTCTAAAGCAGTGTTGAATGCCTCGGCGCCAAAAACCAGGGCGATGGAAAAAACCACGAAGCACCATTCTGTTGTTGAAATGGAAAAGAAGAAACCCAGAAAAACTGCCAGGATTGCAGCGACCAGGTGAATGACAGCATTGGGTTGGGTTTTAAACAGGTTGCTAACGCCGGCGAAAGCATATTTAAAACTGTCCAATCGCTTTTTTAACATTTATAATGAAGGTTGGGAATTTTTGTTAAACTGGAAAGAGCCGAAAATGCCCAGATGCCCAGAGGAGGAATTGATCTCCTGGAAGCCGACACAACGCATGTGGCTGGAGTAAAAAATATGGTCGGAAGGGATTTGGAACAATGAAAATGCACCATTGGAAGCAGGCATGAATCCCCTGCGGCTATCGTTGAGGTTTGCAGCAAATTTGAAATCCTGGATCTCATAAGACCAGGGAACTGCATTGTAATCGCCTACCGTAATTACAGGGCAATTGGTATGGCGGGTATATCCGGCTATGGTCATCAGGTGTTTGCGCTGTCTTTCAAAATCGCTCGTGTAAAAAACCGGAAGTGCATGAGACGCAATGATACAAACTTCCTGCTCTACGTCCATAAGCTGAACGGTGCCGATGATATTGGGAATATCTTCAAACATAAAGGTATCAATGCTCACAAAGGGATAGCGGCTGTAAATAGCCAGTCCAAAAGGATCAAGACGCACCAGGGTTTTGGAAAACGGATATTTTTCAGACAAGGCTGCTTCTAGTTCAGCATCCCAGTCAGGGGTAACTTCCTGTAGCGAAATGACATCCGCATTTACGGCCAAAATTTCGTCAATCGTTTTTTGAAAATCAATGGTGGAAGCAGAAACATTGAAATGCGCAACGTCAAAGGTCTGTTCGTCATATTTCGCCGGAAATGCGAGCTGGCCGTCCGAGGCATATTTCAAAAACAAACACAATCCTGCACAACAGGCAAAACTCGTGAACATCAATTTTTGCTGGCGCGACATCAGGAAAACGATCCCCAACATCAAATACCCCAACATGATCTGTACGGCGAAACGCGCTCCCATTTTAAAAACAAAATAATTGGGTGTAAAAACACAAAGGACTGCGCCAAGCAGGATCAGGCTGATTAAAACCAATTGAACAAAACTGTTTGTGAGTATTTTTGTAACCATGAAGTGTAATAATAGAAACCGGTTAACTTGCTCAATTCATCAATAAGGACAGCGTCCTTTTCAACCTGTGCATACTCTTTAAGGAAGGCAAGTATTTCGTTTTAATACCTTGAAGCTTAAACAGCTTTTGTAATAATTTGTCAAATATAATATTTTTTCAATTTAATCTGGCCGCGACTACACAAGTTTTTTTCATATATCTGACCTCGCCATCGGGATTGAAATATTCTATCCAAACGACGTAGATGCCAATTGCCGGTTTTCTGCCGTCGTCCGTATCGCCATCCCATTTGAATGTCCCGGCGGAAGCAAGCAACTCATTGCTCACGAGATTTTTAACGATCCTGCCCTGTGCATCGAAAATACGGATGCTGGCCAGATAACCGGGCTGATCAGTTTTGTAATCGATAAGTAAAAAGTCTTCATGGCCGTCGCCGTCAGGTGATAAAGTAGTGTTTGGTATTGAAAAAATGTCGTCACCCTCTGCTCCCGTTTCCAAATATTGAGAGTTTTGATAAGTGGGCGTAGCATAACCCACACTTGTCGCCGCCGAGTGCCAGTTATTGCTGTCGTTGGTTGCACCATCGGGGTTGATCCTTTCCAGGGATACTCCGTTCTTATCCCGTAAAAGCCGGTTATGAAAATCCTCCGAATACCGAAATTCATCAATGATCTTTTCTCCCAGGATCTCCGCCGTGTAGATCAGCGCCGTTCCCTGTTTATCATTATATGTTGGTAATGTATTGGCAACGAGCGCATTGGGGGCTTTTACAAAATACCGGCTTTGGATATCGGCGGGCGAAGATGTTATCACAACGTAGTCGTTTGGAAACAATAATGAATTTGTCAAGATAGCCTCCGACCTTTCGATGTCGTTGCTGGCCGGGTTTCGCGATGCAACGATCAATTCGCCGATGTCGAGGGTTTTGGATGAGCGGTTGTACAATTCAATGAACCGCTGTCCCCCTGTTTGCGGATTGAAAAGGATCTCATTGATGATGATGTCATTGGCATCGATTTCCTGCGGTAGCGCTACGCGGCCAAATGTGTTCGCCGCAGAATTTCCCACGCAGTCAGTTAGTGCCGAAAGCAAACTGATGGTATAAATCTGCCCTTCCTGCAAAGCTGTACCAAGCGTAATTGCAACCACATTGAACAATGGAGGAAGCAGGTGGACATCAGTCACCGGAATCCCTTCAATGACATAATTTTCGGGATTCTCCGCAGTGGCTGCATCCAGGGCTTTGCTGAAGGTAAGTTCCACCATCGAAGGGCTTATGGGATAAGCCTTCACCAGTTCGGGACTTTGCGTATCCGGCTGTTTGTCCAATACGGAATTTTCCCTTCCGGGCGTACCGCCGGCGGCATTGACGGAGGCCCGCCAGTTCATTTCAAAATCACAGGGAGCATCCGGGTTGATCAGCTCCAGCGACCAGCCGCCATTTCTCTTGGTGTTATCTCTGTACCAGTCGATATGGTAGGCGACGGCATGAATGGTATTTCCTTGCGGGTCGATCAATTCCAGTTCGCCCGATTCGTTCGGCAATGAAAATGAAGTTTCCAAAACCAGCGTGTCGCCATACTCGCCGAAGCTGTGTCCCCCGCTCCTGTAAACGATGAGAAACTGCCCCGGCATAAACAGTTGAAAAGGCAATAATGATTCGCTACTCCCGGCAGAAAGGATAAAATTTTCGAGGTTAATCACCTTGCCGGAACGGTTGTAAAGTTCTATAAACTCCTGTTCCGGTAAACCAATGACAGGAGTCGGATCCGCAAATATTTCATTGATCAGAATATCGTATCGGGCTGCTGGCTGTGCTTCGTAATACTTGAACTGGAATGTATTATTGACCCCAATGCCGTTGCCGGAGCAATCCGATACCGCTTCATCAACTGTTAAGGTATAAGTGGTTTGATCTGTAAAAAAAGGAGCGTCGATAGTCAACAGCGCCGTTTTTCGTTGTGGCAATTCCAAAACTGCTTCGATCACGCTCCCCGCTCCATTGATGAGGTATGCCGATGGGTTTTCTGCATTGGCGTCCATGATCTCATCAAAATACACCCGCACTCGGTCACTGGCAAGGGGAATGACATCGATCAGCGATGGAGGCTGAACATCGGGATTGTTGTCAAACACAGAATTCTGCTGCCCCGGAGTGCCTCCTGCCGGGTCGTTGGAAGCCCGCCAGTTGTCCTGCCCCTGGCAAAAGAGGTTGGGGTTTATCATTTCGATCGACCAGCCGCCATCATCCTTGTCCGGGTCTTGGTACCAGGCGCGTGTGTAGGAAATGGCGTGGATGATATTGCCGTCAGCATCGGCGATACTCAGGTCATCGCCATCGTCATTCAACGCAAAAATGCCGGAAATGCCAATCGCAGCGCCATAACCTGTAAAACTGTTGAGGGCATTGGCATTGCAGATGATGAGGTAGCTGTCCGGCGGGAAAATATACGATGGCAGTGTTCTCCCTCCGGAAGCATCTGCGATTTCAAATCCAGCGAGGTTGAATGCCTTGTTGCTTCGGTTGTACAACTCGAAAAACTCTGCATCCGGCAGGCTTCCGACTCCGGCGTCGGGGTCTGGCAACAGTTCCGTTATCAGAATATCATAAGGTTCGGGTTCCGAAATTTCATAATACACAAAATCGAAAAACTCCTGGCCGGATGGATTTCCGCTCAGATCTTCGATGCCGGAAGTTGTGAGTTGGTATTGCTGGCCGCTGAGCAACATGGAAGTTGAAAGTACTACCACCAGCGGATTGGCGGTCAGCGTGGCTTCGCTTACAGAAATGCCGTTGTCGATGTCATAATTTGAAATATCTTCAGCGCTGCTCTGGCTCAAAGCTTCGTTAAAACTGACTTCTATTGAGTTGGCATCAAGCGGAACGGCATTGAGCAATGCAGGCGGAGTATCATCGACGGCAATGGGGCCAATTATAATATCGTCGAAATAAAATTTATCTTTTCTCGTGGCGGTGTAAATGCAATGAAAGCCGAAATAGCTGCCAGCCTGATGGACGTCATCGAGGACACTACCTTCAAGCTGAAAATCTGTTCCTCCGCTGTGATCAGCAAAAAGCTCCCACATTCCGGATTCGTTTCTGGTCACTCTGATCCTGACGGAAGGTTCCGACGCCACGCTGCCGGAAGTACCTTCAAGGATCATGGTTTTGGTTGAGCCATCCTGCCGCCAAAGTTCGAGCGCGTCATCGCTGCCGGTTTGCCCGATCTGTAGAAAATATCCGTTCAGATCGCCAAGCAGGTCCGGCGAATCCGAAGCCAGGAATACTTTCAGGCGGTTGGTGGCTGAGGGGTCGAATTCAAGGCGAAAGTAAAACTCCCAGGTTGTACTATCGGCAGTGTTGACGAAAGCATAAACAGCGGATTGCCCGCCGTCGTCGTCCATGAGTTGCAATTCGTTGGAAGCGTTTACAATATAAATATCCGTATCACCAAACCAGTCGGGATCGTTGGGAAAAGAATTATCGTCAAAATTGTCCTGAAACTGGGAAAAGACAAGATTGGAAATGCAGATAAAGGAAAGTAAAAAAAATAATTCTTTCATTTTTCAAAAATAGTAATAAAATGGAAATGACTTTATCTTTGTGATTCATTGTCCGCTTTTTTACAAAGGGTTGATACAAAAAAACATTTTACTAACGAGTTCAAAAAATTAATAAAATGAAAGTAGCAGTTATCGGCGTAACAGGTTTGGTAGGAACAGTAATGTGTAAAGTGCTTGAGGAGCGCAATTTTCCGATAACTCAATTTATGCCGGTGGCCTCATCGCGGTCAGTCGGCAAGGAAGTTTTTTTTCGCGGAATACCTTACATGGTGATTGGCATGGAAGAAGCCATTGAAAGGCGCCCGGATATTGCGATCTTTTCTGCCGGCGGAGCTACGTCGCTGGAATGGGCGCCGCGGTTCGCCGAAGTCGGAACCACCGTTGTTGACAACTCCTCCGCATGGCGGATGGATCCGGACATCCGGCTGGTAGTGCCGGAAATCAATGCCGATGTACTCACCGCTGATGATAAGATCATAGCCAATCCCAATTGCTCCACGATCCAGATGGTGATGGCTCTGGCGCCGCTCCACAAGCAATTCAAAATAAAAAGACTGGTCATTTCAACCTATCAATCCATCACCGGTACAGGCGTCAAAGCGGTAAAACAATTCGATGCTGAAAAGGCCGGAAAAGCTGTACCTGCTGAAGAAAAGGCTTACCACTACCCTATTTACGACAATTGCCTGCCCCATTGTGATATATTTTTGGAAAACGACTACACCAGAGAAGAAATGAAACTGGTGAATGAAACGCGAAAAATCCTCAATGACGAAAGCCTTCGGATCACAGCCACGGCGGTGCGTGTTCCTGTTCACGGCGGACATTCCGAAAGTGTAAATGTCGAATTCGAGCAGCCTTTTGAGTTGGAAGCGATCAGAGCCATTTTGAGGGATACCTCCGGGATCGAAATGATGGACGATGTAAGAAACAACAAATATCCCATGCCGCTTTTCGCAAAAAATCGCGATGAAGTTTTTGTGGGAAGGATTCGTCGGGACCATTCCGCACCCAATGCCCTCAATCTGTGGATCGTAGCGGATAACCTCCGAAAAGGAGCTGCCACAAACGCTATCCAGATCGCCGAATATCTCGTTGCAAATAATCTTTGTAATCCTTCTGTGACGTTTCAAAAAGGAAAAACAACGGAGAAAATATAAACAAAACTTGATGGTTAAATAGCAATTCTCTATATTTAAAAGGAAATTGTTTTGACAAATCATCACTTTTCACCCGATTGTAGGTACTAGCTTCTATTGTCTATCACCTTTTACACGGACGAAAATCCTTTGCTATCAGTCAATTCTGCTTCGAGAGATAGTTTTATTGTAAACGTAACCACATACCTGCATTTATGAAAACCAAGATCGTATTGTGGGGCAATAATGCCCAGGATGAACGAATTTTGATCGCACTGCGGTTGCGACCACTCGACAGCAAAGTGGATATCTGGACATTTCCGGAATCCGTTGCCACCGAAGAATTCAGTAACAAGTTAATGGACGAGTGGCGCAAAGACGTGGAAGTCGATTTCCCGGAAGGATTTACGCATGAGGAGCGCGACTTGAAAGTTAGCGAAGATATGCTTCCCGAAGGTCTGACTGTCGAACGGCCGGATGTCATTTCCCGTGCACAAACGGAGTGGCATTTTATCTCGCTTTCTGCAAAATTGAATAAAACATATATCGACGAACTCAGTGAACTCAAAGAGCGGATCGAAGCGCTCGAATCTTTTGATCGCGATATTTGGGAATCCCTGAAATCCTTTTGGTCAAAAGTACAGGAACAGGTCAATGAGCACAATTTATTCCGGGATCACGCTAAATCGCTCAGGAATTACACCAACGATTTGTTTTCAAAATTAAAAACACTCAGGTCATCGATCAGCGAAGAATTCAGCAATTTTTCCAAAGAACAATTTGAGAACTTCTCACAAGCGCTGGAAAACATTGAAAAAAAGATCGAAGACGGCATGAATCTCACGGTCTTGTTCGATGAATTGAAAAACCTGCAACGCAAATTCCGCGATACCAAATTCACCCGTGAGCACCGTTCAAAAATTTGGACCCGCCTCGATGCCGCTTTCAAAGTGGTAAAAGAAAAGCGATTCGGCAAAAATGCGTACAACGAAAATTCACCGATGGAGCGTTTGCAACGACGATATGATGGCCTGCTCAATGCCATTTCTAAAATGGAAAAGTCGATCCAGCGCGATAAGAGCGAGCATAGTTTCCAGGATCGCAAGGTTGAAAATTCTGACGGGCAACTCGAGGAGCAGATCCGCCTTGCCAAGATTAAAATGATCGAAGAACGCATCCGTTCCAAAGAAGGTAAGCTTGGAGAAATGATGGATACCAAAGCCGAATTGGAAAAACGGATACGCATTCAGGGGGCAAAAGATTTAAAAAGAAAAGAGATAGAAGCGGCAAAAGAAATAGCCAAAGAAAAGATCGCTGCCGAAATGGAGGCGGCAAAAGAAGCGCTGGAAGTGGATAAGGAAAAACTTGAAAAGGCAGCCGAGGCGCTCCAAAGCAAGGTAGAAGACACACCCTCGAAGAAGAAGCAGAAAAAAGCTCCTCCTGCCCGTTCAACTTTTCCGAACGATGAAATTATCAATGTGGCCATTTCCGGCAGCATGGTGGTAAGTGAGTTGTTTTCAAACAACGACACAGACGAAGAAGAGTAAGCCTTTTAATAAATTTTGAAAAACTAAAAAAGCCTTTGAGACGTAGCATCCCAAAGGCTTTTTAATTTGAAGGTTTTGTATTAATGAATGACAATCTTCTCAACGGTGATGTCATGCTTTCCGCTGGCTCTTACAAAGTAAAATCCGGCAGGCAGTTTTGAAACATCCATTGAAAATGTCTGCGTGGCAGC
This sequence comes from uncultured Saprospiraceae bacterium, assembly GCA_964551455.1. GTDB lineage: Bacteria > Bacteroidota > Bacteroidia > Chitinophagales > Saprospiraceae > JAHDHW01. Next base: position 527 of record CAZKDA010000122.1, on the reverse strand, counting down.
AGAAGTCATGATCGATCTTTCATTGACCACACGGCCATCGATCGTCAGGATGGAGATCGTAACGTTATCGTTGCCCGGACTGCTTACCGCAAAGTTGAGCGTTTCGCTTGCCGGGTTTGGAAATACATTGAGGAATACATTTTTTGTAAGGTCTTTCGTGCTGGAAATTCCTTCCGAATCGACAATAGTACCCCGCGAAGGAGCGCTCGCACAGGCATTATCTCCCTGGTCGGAAGTGACACAGGCTTCACCTTCGTAATTGATCATATCCATGATTTCAACATCATCCACCCACCAGCCGGCAGCCGGTGGTGGCGCTGTGTTGTCATCTGTTCCAAAGCGAAACTGGATTTGGATTCCATCGCCGGCGTATTCAGATAAATCTACATAAGAGGCAATCCAGTCCTCACTTTCTCCTGTAAATGCAGTCAAACCCGGAATTGCAAAAGTAGTGTATTGAATTCCACCGGGAGGATTCCGCAAGTAATCACTTGGCGTGGCCATTTCCCAAACTTCTCCGCTTGGGT
>CAZKDA010000121.1:0-14158 GCA_964551455.1 uncultured Saprospiraceae bacterium | reverse complement strand
GTGGCGACTAAAAAAAATGCCACCAATGCACGAATGGAAAACTAATTCGTGCATTCGTGGCGACTAAAAAAAATGCCACTAATGCACTAATAGAAAACTAATTCGTGCATTCGTGGCGACTAAAAAAATGCCACCAATGCACGAATGGAAAAACTAATTCGTGCATTCGTGGCGACTAAAAAAAATGCCACCAATGCACGAATGGAAAACTAATTCGTGCATTCGTGGCAACTCTAAAAACCAGCTCCATGAAAATTTTTGCAGAAACGAAAAGGCTCATCCTGAGAGAGATCGTTCCTTCGGATGTCGTTGGACTTTTTGAGCTTGACTCCGATCCGGAGGTGCATAAATACCTGGGCAACAGGCAGGCGCAGGACAGGCAGGGCTTCAACAATCTTGGACAAAATATCTCAATTTTTGGCAGCAACTTTTTCCCGCACTTTTGAACACCCTATTCCGAAAGGGCCAAATGATCGTAGTGGAAAAGTTATAACAAATACAAAGTATACACGACACCGCATAGATTTCGGATTATAAAAATTAATTCCCGACGTGTCGGGATCGGTATAACTGTTCACTGAAAATTTCGGGAAAAGAAAAATCCGAAATTTATCCGTGAACAAGTATAAAACCCGAAGATGGTGAAATAACAATTTGCCTTTAGGCAAAAAAATTCCGACTGCGAAGTTGAAAAGCCCTCAGTTCAGCGAAAACCTGGAATCATCCATTGGGGGTAGCGATTTGGAGAACTTGTCGTCGTGCGGATAATAGATCCCAGCTTCCATGCGGATCTCATCCATCAGGTCGATGAGATCAAGGCTGAAATGGTGGCTCAATTTCGCGCTGCTCAGCTTTTTGTGGAGCAGGCAGTTCATCACCTCAAGCGCTTCGTAGCTGTAGCCGTTGCTTTGATACTCAAAGAAAATATCTTTAGGCGCTTTGTCTTCGGTTATCAGTGTAATGCTGGAGGGTTCGTGCCACCGGTGGTTGATCCGGATGGTTCCTTTCTCACCATAAATAAAGGCTTCGGAAGTCGTTTTTGTCACTATGGTGGAATAAAGCGCCGCCAGTTTGTTATCAGCATATTTTAAAATGGCTGCACAGCTTTCATCCACGTTTGAACTCCCGATGGTGGCCATTGCTTTGACATGGATCGGGCGTCCAAAGATCAGGAGCGATAAAAACACGGGAAAAATGCCGAAATTCAGCAATGAACCGCCACCCAGCGATTTGTTAAACAATTGGTTTCGGGGATCGAATTCAGCCTTATAACCCAGTTCGGCTTTGATAGAGATCACCTCCCCGATCATTCCTTTTTCGATGATCTCAAGCGTTTTTTCAATGCTGGGTAAAAATCGCGTCCAAAGCCCTTCCATCAAAAACGTTGAATTGTTTTTGGCAGCGGCGATCATCCGGCGAGCTTCTGCGGCATTCATGGCAAAAGGCGTTTCACACAAAACCGGCAATTTTTGTTGCAAGCACTTCATGGCGATATCACAGTGAAAAACATGCGGAGTGGCGATGTAAACCACATCCAGATCGGGACAATTCAACATTTGTTCGTAACTGCCGAAAGCATACGGGATGGCAAATTGTTTGGCAAATGCATCGGCATCGGCCAATGTTCGCGAGGCTACAGCATGTATCCTGGCAGTTTCCAGCGCTTGCAGATCAGTTGCAAATTGATGAGCAACCCTGCCCGGCCCGATGATCCCCCAATTAAAAACTTTTGGCATATTCTGATAAACTGTTGTTCATGAATGCAGTAATTTGATATTTATTTATAATTTTAAACGGCTACCTTTCGGAGGTGGCTTTTTTTGTGAAAAACTAATAAACAAAACCCGAAAGAACCTTTGGAACACATCGATGCCGTTCGCATTAATTTCAGCCCCGATCAGTTGTTGATCCTCAATTTCAGCCTCGCCTTTCTGATGTTCGGCGTGGCGCTGAATATCCGGGTCACTGATTTCAGGGATATATTTTTTCGTCCGCGCTCGCCTGCTACGGGTTTGTTATCCCAATGGATTTTACTGCCCATACTTACGTTGGGTTTGGCATTGATGTTCCGTCCGGCGCCGAGTATTGCGTTGGGGATGATACTCGTTGGCGTTTGTCCCGGTGGCAATGTGTCCAACTTTATGGTACATCTGGCCAAGGCAAATGCTGCGCTTTCGGTGATGCTCACTTCGATCTCCACGCTGGCAGCCGTTGTTATCACCCCGCTGGCATTCAGTTTCTGGTCGGACTTTATCCCCGGAACGGAGCACCTCCGGGAGATCATTTATGTCGATCCGAAGGATATGGTGGTTACGATCGTTCAATTGGTTATTATCCCGCTGATGATCGGCATGGCGGTCAATCATTTTCTGCCTGTTTTTACAAAAAAAATCGACCGTCCGGTTAGGATTATCAGCATCCTCATTTTTTTCAGCTTTGTATTTTTTGCAGCGCTGGGCAATTGGGATAATATTGTCAATTACCTGCATATCGTTTTCTGGATCGTGCTGATCCACAATGGCCTGGCGCTGATGATGGGCTTTGGGTTTGCACGGCTGAACCGTCTTCCCCGGCAGGATGTTCGGGCGATTTCCATAGAAACAGGCATACAAAATTCCGGGTTGGGGTTGATCCTGGTATTCAATTTTTTCGAAGGGATCGGCGGAATGGCCATGATCGCAGCATGGTGGGGTATCTGGCATCTGATCACCGGATTTTGCCTGGCCGCGTGGTGGAGCAGAAATTCGTGAGGACGGCAAGCCACAGAAGCGTTTTTTTTAAAGCAAAATCAAAAAAGTATTCGTAACAAAAAATCGCTTTGGCATAGTGATTGACAACACTCCGGGATAGTCAAACGGTCTGATCCTGTTTAATAAGCTAATGAGCCACTACCAAGCCATACAGACGCTATCAAATATATTATGAGAAAACCAACCACACGATCAGGCCAACCATCTTTGACAAATGGATAAAAGGAGGCCGGCTCAGCCTCCCGATTCCATTTTCCAACTCCAACCAGACCATCTCTTTTTACGGCTTTCTGAGGTATTCCCTTTTTCGCTTTGTGGTATAAATTTTGAAAAATTATAATATAGGGCTTGCCGAGATACGCGGGAGGGTTTCACAACAACAACGATCACCGCATATCCGGCGCTTTTATTATAAAACCATTCCTTATTTATAAAATCAGAAAAGGTTTTCCACAAATATCCTTTTGAGTGTCAAACATTGTTTTTTCAAAGTATTGGGCAAAAATGAGTTTTGATGATTCCAGCTTGTAAAATCCACAAAATAGTTTTGATCTTCCTTTTACTATTGCACCTCAACGCAATGGCGAGCACTCCCCCGAAAATCCTTGATTGCCTGGATTTTATAGACACCAGCCTGATTGAATTCACAAAAATCAATTGCGACACCGATGCGAAAATCTGCCTGAATATTACGCTGGGAAATTTTTTAAACTACACCCTGACAGACAACGGGCAGCCCTATTCCGGCGGAGCGAGCGTGTGCGATTTCGATACCTCTTTTGCTTACACTTATTTTATGCTCCCCGGTAACGGTATGTCAGGTCCGTACATGGTTGACTCCTGGATCATCAATGGAAACCTTTTCTCAGGGCAGGTCGCAGATATGGCGGCACTGGCCGATTCGATGAATGTGTGGGATCCGCTTGGCAACTGGGTACTGGACGGCGCTTCCTCATCGATCCGTGGCGGATCAACAGCGATGTACTATGAAAGCATGATTGTCACCCAGATTTCCAGCGGTATTTCAACGACTTTGAACCTTACCCTGTCCCTCAACCCGCAAGGCACGTTGATCACGCTCGGAATCGGTTACCACGAATTGATATTCACCGAGCCGGTGGAAGGTTGCCAGGATACGCTGATCATTGACATCAATTGTACGCCCTGTCCGGAAATATATACCGGCAACCTGAACCTCATGGCTGAAAGTTGCGATTCCAGCACGGCGGTTTGTTTTGAAATACCGAAAGATGAATTGACGAAATACGCTATCTTCCACAACAACGGGCCGTTTTGGGGAATCATAACGGAATGCAGCGACGATGCTACGTTTTTTTATGATTATTCGACCATCCCTTCGCAAGGGGCTTCCGGGCCGTACCATCTGCAAAACTGGATGGTCAACGGTTCGGCTTTCAACGGGGATTTTAATAATATCACAGAACTCGTGATCGCCATGAATATCTGGGATCCGGCTGGCAACTGGATACTCAATGCCGGAAACCAGACGATCAGCGGAGGGGTCGGCAGCAATGATTACAGCGATATCCAAATCCTTCAGATATTGAGTGGATTGAGCGGAACGGCAGCGGTACAAACCATTCCATCCGCCACCAGTATCGAACTTTCATTTCAAACCGGAAATCATCAACTGATCTTTTATAACCTTCAAAACCTGTGTTTGGATACATTTTCGTTGTTCATCGATTGTATTCCGTGCCCTGAAATCTTCAACGGTCAGCCGGTCGTTGCAGAGACGGATCAATGCGATGAAGCTGCGGGAGTTTGCCTGCCGGTTCCTTTTGTCAATATTTCGGATTATTCAGTTACGGTCAACGGCTTGCCATATAACGGCGCTTTTCAGAATTGTCAGGATGATTCGACGATGATCCTGTTGGATACCGGGTTTTACAGTATCGTTTTAACGCATTTGACCACAGGCTGTAAAGATTCTGTGGAAGTGACCGTCAATTGCATTCCCGATACCGGCTGCGATGATTTTTTGGATATTGAAACTGTATTTCTGAATGTGGAAAATTGCAGTGATCTGGCGGAATTATGTGTAAACCTCCTTGTTTCGAATATTGATGAGTATTCCGTTTTTGACAACGGCATGCTTTTGGAAAACGGCGTTGGTGCCTGTAGTTCGGATAATTCGATGGCTTCGGTCAGTCTGGATTTTGGTTTTCACCAACTGATCTTTCAACACGATCTTACAGGTTGTCGGGATACGATTGAAGCAGTGGTGGCCTGTATTTCCACAGATTCTGTTGAAATTGATGTTTTTGTAAATGAATCGGGAATTTTTTGCATCGACACAACCGAGTTAGTGGGAGCTGTAATAAATATTGAAAATATTTGTACTGATGCCTCCGGCGAATTTGTTCTTTTTGATCTGGATAGCGAAAACTATTGCGTTGCGTACAGCGGGGTTGAGGAAGGAGTGGAGAGCGCCTGCCTGGTGGTTTGCGACGATATGGGGTATTGCGATACCACTTTTCTAACGATTACAGTTCAAAATATAACGCCCTTGCCAAATGCCGTCGATGATTTCGGCACTACGGAACGGAACACGCCATTGACCATCAAAGTCCTGCCAAATGACGAGATCAACGGCATTTACATTTCCCTGCTGTTGAAAACCAATCCTGCTAACGGCATTGCCTACATCAATAATGACAGATCGATCACCTATTCCCCCGATCCCGGATTTTGCGACGAAACTGTTCCAGAAACGTTCGATTATGAGCTTTGCAATGTAAACGGCTGCGACACGGCCACTGTCAGTGTTTTGGTCAATTGCGGCGGAGTGAAAGTGTATAACGGTTTTTCACCCAACAACGACGGGATTAACGACAGCTTCGTGATCGATGGCGCTTTGGAATCTCCGGGCAACAAACTTTCCGTGTATAACCGCTGGGGCCTTTTGGTTTTCCAAACCGATAACTATCAAAACGACTGGCAGGGAACCTGGCAAAACACGCAACTCACCGAAGGAACTTACTTTTACCTCTTTGACGATGGGAAAGGAAACCGCCACACGGGTTATGTGCAGATACACAGGTAAGCAGCCAACGGGTTAATTTGCTAATTTGCTAATATTGTTAATAACCCAATTCATGCTGAGCCTGCCGAAGCATCACCTAACCCATAACTCCTAATTCCTGAATTTAAACCATTCCCAGTTTAGGATTTGCTGCGCGTTTGCGCTCATGCTCCTTTAAAAGGATCTTTCGCAGTCGGATGGATTTCGGGGTGATCTCCACGTATTCATCATCGTCGATGTATTCCATGGTTTGCTCGAGCGACATGACGAGCGGCGGCGGAAGCTTTACTTTGTCATCGCTGCCTGAAGCACGCATATTCGTCAGCTTTTTGGTTTTGACCACGTTCACCATCAGATCATTGTCGCGGGTATGCTCGCCGATGACCTGTCCTTCATAAACCTCCACTCCGGGCGGGATGAAAAACCTGCCGCGATCCTGCAATTTATTCAATGCAAAAGGTATGGAAGTACCGTTTTCGTGAACGATCAGCACGCCTTTGTTTCGCGAAGGGATTTCGCCTTTCCAGGGTTCGAAACGCATAAACCGATGAGAGATAGAAGCTTCGCCCGCGGTGAGGTTCATCAGGATATTTCGCAATCCAATGATCCCGCGTGAAGGGATCTCAAATTCGAGGTGCATCAAATCGCCTTTGGGTTCCATGATCGTCATTTCGCCTTTTCGGTTGGTAATGGCTTCAATCACCTTTCCGGAAAGCGATTCGGGCAGGTCAACGGAAAGCAGCTCGACGGGTTCGTGCTTGATGCCGTCGATCTCTTTGATGATGACTTTGGGTTTTCCAACCTGAAGCTCGTAGCCTTCCCTTCGCATGGTTTCGATCAGTACGCTGAGGTGCATCACTCCGCGCCCGTAAACGGTGTATGAATCGGGAGAACTGGTTTCCTCGACTTTGAGGGCAAGGTTTTTTTCGGTTTCTTTAAAAAGGCGGTCGCGCAGGTGTCTGCTCGTAACGTATTCGCCTTCTTTTCCAAAAAATGGAGAATTGTTGATCGTAAACAACATGCTCATCGTCGGTTCGTCAATGGCGATAGGAGCGAGACCTTCCGGGTTTTCAAAATCGGCGATGGTATCGCCAATATCAAAGAAATCGATTCCACTGATCGCACAGAGGTCGCCGCAACCGATTTTCTCCACTTTTTCTTTGCCCAGGCCGGAAAAAGTGTATAATTCCTTGATTCGTGTTTTCAGGATGGAACCATCTCTTTTCACCAGCGAAACCGGCTGGTTGGCTACGATCTCACCTCTTGAAATTCGGCCAATGGCGATCCTTCCGAGGTATTTCGAATAATCAATGGAAGTGATCTGTAACTGGAGGTTTCCTTCCACGATTTTCGGTTTTGGAATATGCTCCAGGATCTGATCGAGCAGGTAAGTGACGTCGCCAGTGTTTTTCGAAGGATCAGGTCCCATCCAGCCGTTTTTGGCGGAGCCGAACACGGTCGGGAAATCCAATTGGTCTTCCGTGGCATCCAGGTTGAACATCAACTCAAACACAGCTTCCTGCACTTCTTCCGGGCGGCAATTTTCTTTGTCCACTTTATTGATGACGACGATTGGTTTCAAACCCAAAGCAATGGCTTTGCTCAACACGTATCGCGTTTGCGGCATCGGCCCTTCAAAAGCATCCACCAGCAGCAGCACGCCATCGGCCATGTTCAGCACTCTTTCCACTTCGCCGCCAAAATCGGCGTGGCCTGGCGTATCGATGATGTTGATTTTGACATCTTTGAAGTTGACCGATACGTTTTTCGACAGGATGGTGATGCCCCGTTCGCGTTCCAGGTCATTGTTGTCGAGGATGAGTTCCCCTTTGTTTTCGTTGTCGCGAAAGAGGCGGCATTGATGCAGGATTTTGTCCACCAGGGTCGTTTTGCCGTGGTCAACGTGAGCGATTATCGCTATATTTCTAATGTTTTGAATCATCATTTTATACGACTTTAAAAAGGAGGCGCAAAATTACGCTTTTTTATCTTCGCTTGTACGGAAAAAATGTTTATGCGTTCTGCGGGGTATAAAACTTTCCAGGTCATAAAAATTGGCGCAGGGTAGTCTTGCAGGAATAAACCGGCAGCCTTATTGAAAGTTCACGGATTTTTATAATGCCGGAATCATCGCTTTGCAAACAAAAAATTCCTGATTTAGAATGAAGTTTTTTCAAAACCTTATATCAAAATTAAAAGCATGCCAGCCGTTTTCCGCTGAATACCTGCCGGGTATGTGTCATGGTGCATAAAATTGCCAGGACGACACGGGATTTCTTCCGAGTGAATTACCCTTTTTCAGGTATAAAAATTCTAAAATTATATTGTAAATTTGGAACTGTTAAACAACAACCGGTGTGATGAAAAATCACCCTGGCATCCTCGAAACCTCCTTTTGAAGCAGCTTTACCAAGAACTGACGATAATTTTTCAAAAGGAAGTCCATCCCAAATTATATCCGAATACCGAAATCTCATAAACCGGAAGCGCGATTTTCATTGTGCAGGCCAAGCCTGCCTGGATCAATCGCCGGAAGATAATAACAGGCTGAATCTTATTTTGGATTTACCCCCCGTATATCGCCAATGCCGTAACCCAAGCTAACTGCATTTGGCGACAAGTACGGAAACTGTAAAGGAATAACTTTAAAACAGTTTTTGTAATTTTCACATGCTCTCCCTGCCATAAAGCGGGGAGAGTTTTTTTTGTTTAAAAAACTGCGAAAAATAGCATTAACCGGGTTTTGTAATTCAACATTTTATATATTTGCAAATATATCTTTTCAACTACCTCCCTGATTGCTCAAAGAAAAAATGAAACGAGGCCGAAAGAATTGATGAGGAAGATATTTTGACCGATCATTTTACAAAGAACAAATTATTTCCAACCGTTTAAAATGCCAGCCGGGTTTGCCGCATTATTTGCAAACCGGGAAGCAGTTGCCGGTTTTAAACTATGTCCATGAACAGATCACACTACACAATCATTTTCATTTTTGCATGCCTGTCTGTGAAAGCTCAGCAGCTTCCGCTCTTCACGCAATACCAGGAAAACACTGGTATCATCAACCCCGCAGCTGTTAACAACAATTATTTTATTTACGAAGACAACGTGGCATTCGGTATTTCGTACCGCAAACAATGGGTTGGTATCGCCAATGCACCTGAGACCCAGACAATACAGGGAGAGTATATGTATGCTGCCACTGGCGGCTTCAGTTGGATCGCTGGCGGCTACCTGCTGAACGACAAAACCGGGCCTACAGCGTTCACGGGAGCATACGGCCGCATTGCCGGGATCATTACCGACGATCCGTATTACGGAGGATTGAGTTTCGGATTGAGCTTCGGAGCGGTGCAATACCGCGTCAATGTTTCCGAGATCAGGCTCAAAGATCCGGATGATATTCTGACTGCCGAAGATCAATCGCGGGTTTACCCGGATTTTGGTTTGGGCGCCTATTTTTACAGGCGGCTCGAACGTGGCGCTTTTGAAGGAAATCATGTTTATGCGGGTATTTCCGTTCCGCAGGTTTTCGGATTGAACCTCGAATTCCGGGACGAAAGCGGCGCTTTTTCCACGCAGCGGGTACAGCATTATTATGCCTTGCTGGGTATGAATCATTACCTGAAAGATGACAAATACATCCAGCCTTCCATCTGGGTGAAATACACTCCGAACGCTCCCATTAATATCGATTTCAATCTTCGTTACCAACTGGTCGATCATTTCTGGATTGGCACCGGCGTGTCAACTGCGGGAAATTATCACCTTGAAGCCGGTTATATTCTCGGAGAAAATATGGGCTGGTACAGCCATCTGAGGATCGGTTACGGCTTCGATTATTCCTTCACGACCTTCGGCCCTGCCGCCGGCCCAGCCCACGAGATCAACCTTGTTTATACTTTTGGCAATTGATCGGATGGTATCGTTCGTATCCGGGGATATGGGGATAGCCTCACACCGCAGGTGTTATTCCCTTATCCCCATCTCCTGCCGACGGCATAATCTTCTGAAGAAGCGAATTTCATGTCGCCTGGTCTTCCAAACATAGTTAAACTATTGGGCTTTTCAGAAAAATCAAAGCGGCATTTGTTGGTTTTTTAAAAATTGTTTTTAAATTCGTCTTTATAACGCAAAGTTGTTTTAGATTTTTAAAAATCTGTAAAATACCCTGAACCGGGTATATGATTAAAAAATTAAGCATGTATATTTGCGTTGAACGTATTCAACATTCCAAGTAACCGAAATTTTAATCCCATGAAAAATTTTACCCCCCTTCGCATTTCAAAGCATTGTTGTAATTTCCACATTCGCACCCATTGGATCATGTAATTATCTGTAATCAGGCTGATCATTTTGAGCAGGCCGTAAGCTGATTTTCACAGAATAGGCATGCCCTGTCTCATTGTGTTTGCCATTAATAACATAAATCCAATTTTGGGATGAAAGCGATATTTCACAACGCCAGACAATTTACCACAAGACCAGTTTTCGGGAACTACGGTTCCGGGACACCCGCGAAGTGTCTGGGGGGAAATATTATTTACGAGCCTTATTTTGTAGCAGCCTTAGTCTTTATTGCAGCAACAGTGGATCGTAATGCCAACACCACGTATTCTCTCTTTCAATTCAATCCCGTGACAGCAAGGAATTCAATTTGTTTTAATGTGTCCCGGATTGTGGATACTTACCTCAAACCGGTGAAAGGCATTGCCAGGCGTATCCACCTCTTCAACGCCTCCACTGTTGCTTTTTTATTTTCAATTGTAAAAACAAACGCGGTAAAATTTGCATGGCTACAGAAGATTGGATTTTTACCGCACCGAACACGTAAAGTTTAGAGATTCTCATAGATTATTCAGGAATGTAACCCTCATCACAAAGGTGGTGAGGGTTTTTTGCGTTTCCGATATTTGCGATCAGAAACGGTTTTTTTGCAGAAAATTTGTTGAAAAAAACTCGTGCTATTTGAAAATTGTAACATCACCTTTAATCAATAGGCCTTCACCGATGTCCAGGTGGAGGATATAATAATAGGTGGTCAACGGCAAAGGCCTGCCGTTTTTATCCAGACCGCGCCAATCGTTAAGGTAAGGTTTTGCACGAAATACGATATCGCCCCAGCGGTTGAAAATGATCAGCTCGCGGTCGGGGTATTGTTCGGGGTTAAGTTCCAGTTGGGGGAATACAAAAGTATCATTGACGCCATCGTCGTTTGGCGTGATCGCATTGGGGATCTCGTCGTTGAATTCAGGTTTTTCGATTTTAATGCGAACGGTAGCCGAGGTGCAAAGCTCCGGACAATCCACACTGCACAACTCGTATTCAAAGGTCACAGTACCTGTGAACTCTGCTTCTGGGGCATATTCGTAAATTCCGGAGTTAATGTTCGTCAGCGTTCCATGTACCGGAAGGCTTGACAATTCAATATCCCAGTTGGCATGTATGGGAAAATAATCATTCTGGATGAGGTTCACCTCAATAGGCGGGTCGTTGAAATACATCGCAAATTCATCGTTGACAGCCCGTGGGGTTTCTTCTACGTAAATGATGATTTCGTCGGCGTGGTAATCCGGGCATTCATCTGAGGAGAGTGTCCATACAAAACTGTTGCTGCCAGGAGCCAGGTTGCCGACATTTGTTGAAAAATCTTCAGGAGATTCAATGACTGCTCCCGAGCCGGTCGTCCAATAGCCGGAAGTGCCAGGAGGAAGATTGGCTTCAAGATATGCAAAATCACCGTTGCACAAGGAATAATCCTCGCCCGCATTCGCAAGCCCCAGCATGTCATCGGTCATGACCAAAAGGTCGAGAAAAACAATACTGTCGCATCCCGGTAAGGTTGCATTTTCAAGCATTATGGTATAGTTTCCGGTAGCAGAAAAGGAAGATGTTCCGATTTCATAAGAAGATCCTTCGCAGATCGTTGCGGAAATATCCTCTTGTGCCGGCGGATAAAAGCTCAGGCTGACCTGGATCGTGGAATCGCATCCGGTGTGGCTTCCTCCAGACAAAATCTCTGTCCCGACAGGATTATCTTCATCGTATATGTTGCCGTTGATTTCCAAAAAATCGCCATCGCACAAGGTCGTGTTGAGATCATTGAAAGCCGTTTCGTAAAATTCGAGCTGCACATAAACGACTGAGTCACAACCATTGGTAGAAGCGTTTTCGAAAACCTCAATCCCATTCGGATTGGCTTGATCATACGTAGTGCCGTTTACAATAATGCTTTCTCCGTTGCAGCGCCAGACGTTTAAATGATGTTCGGCAGGGTTGAAAAAGTTCAGGTTTATCAAAAGGGTCGAATCGCAACCATTGCTGCTCATGCCATTGAAAATTTCAATGCCGGCAGGGTTGTCGATGTCGTAAATCGTCCCGTTGATCTCCACAAACTGGTCTTCGCAAACGGTTTCAACAAAATAACCGGTAGCGGGTTCCAGAAACTCGAGGTCAACATAAATTGTCGAATCACAACCATTTTGCCCGCCTCCGCTGATCACTTCGATTCCCGATGGATTTGCAAAATCATATATCGTATTATTCACCTCGATAGATTCGTTGGGGCACATTTCCTGTTCGATAAAAAATTGCACGGGTTCCATAAAGTTTATATTCACAAAAACCGTAGAGTCGCAGCTGTTAACGCTTGCATTTGACAAAACCTCTATTCCGGAAGGATTCGAAATGTCGTAAACTGTATTGTTGATCTGAACGCTTTCTTCGGCACAAAGTGTAGGAGAGTAAGTGAAAAGCGCGGCTTCAAAAAAATCCAGGTGGATCATGACGATGGAATCGCAGCCGTTTGCTGCCGCGCCGTCGATCACTTCGGTGCCGTCCGGGGTTAGGATGTCATAAACGGTGCCGTTGATCGTTACGCTTTCGTCAGGGCAAAGTGTCGCTATGTAATCCGATATCGGAGCAGGGATAAAATCCAGGTTTACAACTACCGTCGAATCACAACCATTGATGCTGGCGTTTTCCATGACTTCGGTGCCGGAAGGGTTTTGCTGGTTGTAGATCGTTCCGTTTACCGTGAGGCTTTCGTTGTCGCAAATGGTGGTGTTGAGCATTGAAATGTTTTCGGGATAAAAACTCAGCGAGATCATCACCGTCGAATCGCAACCTGCGATACTTCCACTTTCAAAAAAAGCTATTCCGGAAGGATTGGATTCGCCATAAACAACGCCGTTGATGGTAACGATATCACCCATGCAGAGGGTAGGGGAATATTCGAAAACTATCTCATCGTAAAAACCGAGATCGATGACAACCGTCGAGTCACAGCCTGCAACACTTGCTCCGCTCAGTATTTCGGTTCCTTGCGGATTGTTTTGGTTATAAACCGTCCCGTTTACTACGAGGCTATCGCCGTGGCAAAGTGTCAGGTCAAGGGTTTCGATCAACTCAGGATAAAAATCCAGGTCGATATTCACGATGGAATCACAGCCGTTCACACTGGCATTAAAGAGGGTCTCCGTACCGATGGGATTGCTTTGATCGTAGATATTTCCATTGATTGAAATGCTTTCGCCAAAGCAAAACGTGGCGATCAGGTCATATTCGGAAGGGGTATAAAAACCCAGGTCAACAATGATCGTGGAATCGCAGCCTTGTACACTGCCATCAGGCAGAAACTCAGTGCCGGAGGGATTGGATTGGTCATAAGTCGTTCCGTTTACGACGATGCTTTCTCCCGGACACAGGGTCGGATCAATGGTTTCTTCCAACACGGGATCGAAGACCAGATCGATGAACACGGTCGAATCGCAGCTATTGATACTGGCGCCAGAAAAGACTTCAATTCCGCTTGGATTGGATTGGTCATAAGTCGTTCCGTTTACGACGATGCTTTCATCGTTGCAAAAACTATCGTTGATGAAACTTTCGGAAGCAGAGAAATAATTCAATTGTACTTCGATGATGGAATCACATCCGTACTGATCCATTCCGGGCAGGAGTTCCATGCCTACGGGGTTGTTTTCATCGTAGGTTGTGCCGTTGAAAACAAAACTCTCTCCGGGGCAGAAAACGCCTGAAAATTCGTTGGTACTCGACCCGCAGTTCACAACGATGTTGACCGCTCTTGAATGCAGTGAAAGTTCAGGATAATTAGGATTTGTGATAGTGCAGTGGTAAGTTCCGGCGGCGTCCCAACCGACAGGAGAAAAAGTGAGTTGATTTACATTCAGCGGCGAACCGTACAAAGCGCCATTTCTGTACCATTGATAGCTATTGTCGATGACGCCATTGTCGATGTCCAGATCAATGGTATAAATCGAGCCGGTATTTACAAAAACCGTTGTGGTTTCGAAAACCGAGTCCTGAGGGTAATAATTGTCGCCAAAAGCTGCCGCCG
>CAZKDA010000120.1:0-14344 GCA_964551455.1 uncultured Saprospiraceae bacterium | reverse complement strand
CAGTACGACGCCACCTACAGTAGAGATAGTTCCGTCCGGCGACTTCTGCACGGAAGGGCAACAAACGCTTACCGGCAATATTTCGGGAGATGTAAATGGCATCTTGTGGACACCAAACGGTGAAGCGACCAATTCCATTGTTATTACGCAGCCGGGAAACTATAGCCTTGAAATAATCACAACATATTGTGGCAATAATATGGACGATTACAGTTTGGATCCGATGCCCCCCACCATACAGATCAATCCAATCGGAGACATTTGTGAATTCGGCGTAGAAACCCAGTTGCTGGTCGCTTCTGCCACCGGCCCGGTGAATGGGATATTGTGGTCAACCGATGAATTTACGGATACCATTGAAGTTATGGCTCAAGGCATATACACCGTTACCGCACTCACTGATTTTTGCGGAGAAAGTACCGCAAATGTCGAAATCGATTGCCCTTTGAATGTCCAGGTGCCCAATGTCTTTACGCCAAATGGCGATGATGTAAACGATGTTTTCCAACCTTACTTTGAATTTCCAACCTCGGATTTTGTAGAATACCGCTTGATCGTTTATTCGAGATGGGGTGAAAAAGTTTTTGAAACGACAGACCCCGATGAAGGTTGGGATGGAATGCATAAAGACGAACTCGCCGTTTCGGATGTATATATCTGGACGCTGGAAGGAAGAACGAGACAAGGCAAGGAAATCGACAAAGATCTCGCGGGTAAAACGGCGCGGTCGGGTGATGTGACATTGATGAGGTAATACATATCAATGATAGAAATTTCCGGCTTGAAGTCATGGCGTAAAATATTGCCGATACTTTCCGGCCCGTCCATCTTTTTATTGTTACTGCTCATGGGCCCTCCCCAAAACATGGAGCGGGAAGCCTTTATGGTTTTGGCCTGCACGACCTGGATCGCTTCCTGGTGGATCACAGAGGCCATACCAATTCCTGCGACGTCATTACTTCCTCTGATCCTTTTCCCGCTGACGGGGGCGCTAGACATACAGCCGACAGCACAAGCGTACGCCAGTCCCATCATTTTCCTTTTTATCGGTGGTTTCATTTTGGCTATCGCCATTGAGAAATGGAATTTGCATAAAAGGATAGCGCTGATCATCGTATCAAAGGTCGGGCTGTCGCCTTCGAGGATCATATTGGGATTTATGCTGGCCTCGGCTGGATTGTCCATGTGGATTTCCAACACCGCTACAACCGTTATGATGCTCCCGCTGGCTGTTGCGGTCATTTCACGATTTGTAAAAAACAATAAAGATTTTTTTGGAAAAGCATTGCTGCTGTCCATTGCCTACGCTGCATCGATCGGCGGCATTGCCACGCTGATCGGTACTCCCACCAACCTGATCCTTAGTGGCATTTTGGGCAAACTCTACGGCATAGAGATCAGCTTTGCCAGTTGGATGTTGTTTGCACTTCCGCTGTCGATAATACTTTTTGTAATATGTTGGATATACCTTGTGAAAATCGCTTTTCCGTTCAAAAACCGGAAATTCTCTGCGGGCATGCAGGACATCAAAAATGAACTCAAAAGCCTCGGAAAAATTACCTATGAAGAAAAATGGGTCATTGCGGTATTCAGCCTGACCGCATTTGCCTGGATCACGAGGTCGTTTCTTTTGTCAAAAATATTGCCCGGCCTGGATGATTCGATCATTGCATTGCTGGCGGGAATTGTGCTGTTCATTTTACCTGCAAAAGACAAAACGCTAAGACTGATGGATTGGGAATCAGCCGTAAAATTACCCTGGGGAATTGTGTTACTCTTTGGCGGAGGCCTGGCTTTGGCAGAGGGGTTTCAGCAGTCGGGGCTGTCCGGGTGGATTGGAAATCAACTTGTTGAAGTAAAAGCCTTGCCGCTGATCCTGTTGATGTTCATCGTAATTTTGCTCATCAATTTTCTCACCGAGATCACCTCCAATGTGGCAACGGCTTCGATGATATTGCCCATTCTCGGCTCGATTGCTATGGCCATCGATGTCCATCCTTTTGCGTTGATGATCGGTGCGACACTGGCGTCTTCCTGTGCATTTATGCTTCCGGTCGCCACCCCGCCCAACGCCGTAGTTTTTGGTTCCGGTTTTTTGAAAATGAAAGATATGATACGGGCGGGGTTTGCTATGAACATCATTTCAGTCATCATTATTTTGTTTTTCACCTATCTGCTGCTGGCACCTCTTTGGGGGATCGAACTGAGGTCTTTTCCTGCGGAGTTCAGATGAAAATCATGGGTTAAAATCATAAGTTAAAATCATGGGTTAAAGGTTATGAGCTATGAGTTATACGTCAACCCATAGCCTTTAACTTTTAACTCATGACTCTTGATTCCTGACTTCTTTAACGCAGATGGCCTGTTGAATTTTAGTTCTGGTCTGCCTAGTTGATGATATGTAACAAAATCATTAATTTTCAAAACAACATACTGAATTTTCTTTTTTTAACATTAATTTTGAATGTTGGAACATTAAAAAAAATTCAATGATAATTGCAATACTTTTGAGGTTGGTAGTTTTCGGCGCCGGATTTTCAGCGCCGGCTCCTTTGCATGAACTTCCTTTGGAGTTCCAATTTTCAAATTCAAACGCTACGCTTTACATTTTCACCGGCTCAGACTGGTGTGTCGATTGCAAAAGATTGGAAATGAACGTGTTGAGCGATCCGGGTTTTAAAAACTCAATGGAGCACAACGGGATCAAAGTGGAAATAATCGATTTTCCGCAACGGAAAAAACTCTCGCCGGAAATCGTAAAGCACAACGAAGCTGTCGCCGATGCTTTTGGTTTCAAAGGTGTTTTCCCTACACTCATTCTTTCCCGCTCGGAGGAAAGCTACCAGCAGGTAGGTTACAACAACGAACCTGCCGATGATTTTTCAGCAATAATTTTGGACAAACTCCAGGTATTAGATGAATGAATTTCGCATATCCGAAAAGCTGATGGGCTGTGGCTTTGAACTGAAAGTAGTGTCAAAAAGCCAATCGGAGGCGAATCATTTTCTGGAGCTTGGTATCAATGAGATCAAACGGATCGAAGATTTGATTTCAGAATTTAAAGCCGATTCGATCACATCGGCCATCAACCGCAATGCCGGGATGCAGCCCGTTGCAGTGAGCCGGGAAGTATTTGATTTGATGGAAAGGAGCCTCCGATTGTCTTCGCTGACGCAAGGGGCTTTTGATATTTCCACAAGCCCTTTAAAAAAGTTGTACGATTTTAAAAACCAGCATTTTTCATTTCCAAAAGATAAAGACATTCAAAGGGCGTTGGCCAAAGTGGGTTGGAAGAATATCCTTCTGAAGGCTGATGACCTGACGGTTTTTCTCAAAGAAAAAGGCATGCACATCAGTTTCGCTGCCATTGGCAAAGGTTACGCAGCCGACCGCGTGAAACAGCTTTGGAAAGCGCAAGGTCTTTCTTCGGGGGTGATCAATGCCAGCGGCGACCTGACCGCCTTCGGCTATCGCCCAGACGGATCGTCGTGGAAAATCGGCATTGCCAATCCGGATAACCGAAACGAAATGCTGTTTTACATTCCCGCTACCGATACTTCCGTGGCGACATCTGGTGATTACGAGCAATATTTCATTCACAAGGGCAGGCGGTATTCGCACAATATCAACCCGGTAACGGGAATGCCTTTGGAAGGGATAAAAAGCGTGAGCATCGTTAGTCCGAGTGCAGAGCTGTCCGATGCTTTGGCCACGGCTGTTTACGTAATGGGCGTAGATACGGGGTTGCACCTGATCGATCAGTTTCCGGATACACATGCCATCGTTGTCGATGAAAAAAACGAAGTTTATTTTTCAAAAAAGTTAGATTTGGCTTATGAAAGCTAAGTTCATCATAGTAGCACTAATATACTTCATGTCCACAGGTTGTCAAACTTTGAAGCCTTATGAAAGGATCTATGTGAATGATCCGCAGATGCAGATGGACAATTCGGCAGGGCGCAATTTTGAAAATTATGTTCACTCCATCCGCGAAGGGGCAACTCCGCCGGGAAGCGCAAAATCCAGCGGGGGGTGCGGTTGCAATTAATTCCATTGTTTAAAAAATGGTAAAAAGATACATCATCGTCGGCGTTTTGGTATTTGCTGCACTTCACCTCAGATCGCAGGAGCCTGCTGACAGTCTTTTCAAAAAAAATACACTGAATAAAACCGAGATCGATCTACTGTATCAGCACTATATCCAGGATGGGAACAATTCTGCGGTAACCGGCGGTGTGGGTACCGAAAAGCTCAGAGTTTATGCCCCGGCCATCGCGTTGAGAAAAACCTTTAAAGAACGGCACACGGTCGGAATTGACGCCGGAGTGGACATTATCAGCTCAGCCTCTACGGATAATATCGACTTCAATGTTTCATCGGCGTCCATATTGGATGCGCGTTCTCACATCAATATCAGCTATTCACAGCAGCTGAAAAACAAAGATCTCAGCATCTCCGGCGGCACAGGATTTTCTATCGAATCGGATTACTTTTCGATCCCGCTCAATGCCGCTATCCATTTTGGCAGCAAAAACCGGATGCGGACTTATTCCTTCCAGGTGCAGGCATTTTTTGACGATCTGAGATGGGGCAGGCTCAACTCCGAAAATTACAGGCCGGTAAGACTGATCTATCCGCAGGAGTTGCGCTACAGGGAGTGGTTCGACATTCACAACCGGTACTCTTACAACTTCAGGTTCGGATTTACCCAAACCCTGAACAAAAGAAATATTTTGGGCATATTCCCGGAATTTGCTTATCAACGGGGGCTGTTATCTACGCCATTCCACCGGGTTTATTTCAACAACGGAGAACTCCGTGTAGAAAACCTGCCCAACGTAAGGAACAAGGCCAGCCTGGGAATCAGGCTGAACAGCTTCGTTGGCGGAATGACCATTTTAAAAAATGAACTGGATTTTTACATCGATGATTTCGGCGTTGCGGGATTGGCCCTTGCCAATGAAACGGCTTTCAAATTGAATGAACTGTTTTCGGTAGCGCCATTTTTCAGGTTTTATATACAAAATGGTTCAAAATATTTTGCTCCGTATAGAGAGCATACTATTGACAAAACCTTCTATACCTCCGATTACGACCTTTCGGGATTTATCACCTACAAGGCCGGGATGAATTTCCGGTATGCTCCGTTCCGGT
The DNA here is from genome assembly GCA_964551455.1 of uncultured Saprospiraceae bacterium. GTDB lineage: Bacteria > Bacteroidota > Bacteroidia > Chitinophagales > Saprospiraceae > JAHDHW01. The sequence continues at coordinate 9,190 of CAZKDA010000120.1, read as the reverse complement.
ATGTTTACAAAAAGGCAGCATTCAACGAACTACAACTGCGGTATGCCTTTTTTTACAGAAATAACCAATTGCGGGCGCACATCATTTCCATTGTTATAAAAACCGCTTTTGGGTCTTGACACCGCCCTGCACCTGGCTGTTGTTGTTTTTGAAATTTCCTGTATAGTCGAGGTTGATCCCGACCTAGGGGTGCGGGACAGGTTGGGTAGATTGGGCATGTCCCGACTGGCCCCGACCTGTCGGGGCTGGTCGGGGTTGATTAACAAATTAGCAACTTCACCAACAATTTATACATTTTTATTGACTAAATTCCGTCATTGAAACGAGGGATGGCAAAATCAAATTTCTGCGCGGGAATTCTTGAAAAATTATGAGAATTATATAGCTTTGTTCATTTTCACAGACAGGGTGTCAGCTCATTGAAAAAGGCATGAAAAACACTTATTTTGACCTTATAGATCAAACATACTACTTTCCGCAGGACGGGTTCGATTTAAGAGATGGCTATCTTTATTTTCATGGCGTTTCCATAAAAAACCTGATAGACAAATACGGCACTCCTTTTAAGATCACTTACCTGCCCAAGATCGGTACCCAGATCAAAAAAGCAAAAAACTGGTTCAGACGGGCCATGAACGCCAACAATTACAATGGCGAATATTATTACTGCTATTGTACAAAATGCTGCCATTTCGAGCATGTGATCAGCGAAGCGCTCAGCAATGATGTCCACCTGGAGACCTCTTCGAGTTTCGATATCGACCTGATATTGAAATTATATGAAAAAGGAAAACTCACCACTTCGACTTTGTTGGTTCACAACGGATATAAAACCGACGATTATCTTAAAAAAATCATCCATCTCAACGAGCTTGGTTTTAAGAATTCCATTACCGTTTTAGACAGCATGATCGAGCTTGACCGCCTTAACAAGATGGCCAAACAACCAATAAAAATCGGAATTCGTCTCGCCACAGACCAGCAACCCCAGTCAGATTATTATACTTCACGCCTGGGGATCAGACCTTCTGAGATCATCGATTTTTATAAAAAACAAATAAAACGGAAGAAAAAGCTGACCTTAAAAATGCTGCACTTTTTTGTGGATTCGGGCATTAAGGATAACCTCTATTATTGGGGAGAGTTTCAAAAAGCATTGAAAGTATATGTGGAACTCAAGAAAGTCTGCCCTGAACTACGCGCCTTGAATCTCGGCGGTGGCTTTCCGATCCGCAACAACCTGGGCTTCGAATATGATTACAAATACATCATCGATGAGATCGTCAGCAACATAAAAAATCAATGTAATAATGAAGGGATCAGCGAACCGGATATTTTTACCGAGTTCGGCAAGTTTACCGTCGGGGAGAGCGGGGCTGTGATCTTTTCTGTTTTGGAACACAAAAAACAAAACGATTCCGAAGACTGGTACATCATCGACAACAGCCTGATGAATACCATCCCGGATGCCTGGAGCATCCTGGAAAAATTTATCCTCCTCCCCATCAACAAATGGGACTCTGAATATGCCAAAGTAAATATCGGTGGGATCAGTTGCGATCATTCGGATTATTACAACGCCGAAGAACTCAATCAACAAACGTTTTTACCCGTCGTGAAGCCCGACGACAAAGAGCCGCTTTATCTCGGATTTTTCCACACCGGCGCTTACCAGGATGCCATCAGCGGGTACGGCGGAATAAAACATTGCCTGGTGCCCTCTCCAAAGATCATTGTCATCGACAGAGATAAAACCGGCAACTATGTCGCCGCAGTTTTTCGCGATGAACAAAAGGCCGAGGATATGCTCAAAATTTTGGGATACTGATTATGCTATACAGCAAAATAACAGTTTAATTCATTTGGGCTGTCAGCAGCCAGGGTACTTTAAGCAAATCGGGAAAAAACCGGTCGGGAAACCTTTTCCTTAGTGCTTAAGAAAAATCCATCGAAGGATCATCGATCCAGTATTTTGGATGTTTGTACTTTTCCTTTTGTTCTTTTTTGCGGCGCTTTATCCGGTCTTCCGGATCTTTTTTAAAGTCTTTTTTCTTTTCGTGTTTTTCTTTGTTGCGCATACTTTCGAATTTTTTAAGATCCAAAAATCATGATGCCTTTTGTCAATTTCAGCTTGATAAATAAGGCATTTTTTACACTTTCTCTTCAAACAAAAACTGTTCTAATTTTCAATAAAATTTTAAAATAAATCTGAAAAGTAGATGTCAGACTTTTAGACATCAGATCGCAGCGAATCCCGCTTTTTGGAGAAAAAGCGGGACGACACAGTCGGGACATCAGAGAATAGACGGTAGATAGCAGAACACCAGAACACCAACTCGTGCCTGCCCGACTGTAGGGCGGGCGGGCTGAGCTTGTCGAAGCAAACACCCCAACACCACTAAAACCTATTCCGAAAAGCAGGGAGTTGCAATCTTTTATTACAGGGTTTTATGAAAGATTGAAATTCAGGTTATCTCGAAAGGCGGAAGAAATCTGCCAATGTCAGGAAACCGATTTCAGGTGAGTGCCGATGGTTTTTTCAATGGCTTCTTCGGGTTCATCGCTTTGCACTTTTTCGCTTTGTTTTTTAAGCAAATAAGCCTGGAGCATGTTTAGCGCGATCGGGAAGATTTTTTTAAACAACCACATTAGCGTTTCGTTTTTGGATTTGGTTTTAGATTTGGAAGTGCTTTCGGCTTTGAGATATTGTTCATCGCGGGATTTGCCGAGACTTTTGGCAGCAAGCACACCCAACCCCAATGCTCCGGTAGGAACTGCTACATTTTTAATCAAAAACCGGAGCGTTAGTTTTTGGGTATTTTGCAGGCTGTTTGAGAAGGCTTCGCGGGTGAATTGCATGGTCGTTCGCAACTTTTCCTTTTCTTTTTCCAATTGTTCGATGCTGTGGATCTTATTGAGCATAAGTTTTTTTTGAGATTGGTTGAAATGAATTGTGCTATTCCATGATGTTTTTAATCACAATATTCAAAACCGGGTTGGTGATCAATTTTTTTTTGAGGGCAATGACAACAGCGGCAATCACCGCATAAAACCCACCTATGCTGAGGAATGCCAACGGATAGGAATCAAATAAGGCTCCCAGGTAAAATGCCAAACCAATAGAAAGAAGAATTAAAACCATAAAAACCAGGATGGATACGATCATTGCGGTGATAAGGCTGGAGGTAGCTTTAGCTATTTTTTCGGCGGTTTCCAGCCGGAGATAATCGATCTGTTGCCGGATGTATTGCTTTGCGTATTCCAAGGTTTCACCGGCAGAAGACATTAATTCGTTGGGGTTCATGTTTTTATGGTTTGGAATGGTTGAAATGGAAAATTACCTGGGAGCGGTGTTGAATTACTTCTCAACGGTTTTTTCAGTTTCCCGGAGATTATTCCTGGCTTTTTCAGCGCCTTTTTTAAAACTTGATTTTACATCATCTACGATCCCTTCTGCCGATTCGCCGGTTTTTGAAACTTTTTCCTTTACGGTATCCGAAACTTCGCTGACCCAGTTTTTGGTACTTTCAACGATTTCATTCAGCTTGGAATTGATCACCTCGGATTGTTCTTTGATGGTTTCCTGAACGTCAGTGTTTAGTTTTTTCAGCTTCTTTTTTGCATTTTTCTGCATTCTCTGACCATCTTCCGATGCAAGATAATAACCTGCTACTCCGCCTGCTAACAAACCCAAGCCTATTCCTAATAAAATCTTATCTCTGTCTTTCATTGTTTAAAAAGTTTAAAGGATTAAAAAATCAAATTCGTGTTATCAGAATTTCCTGCGTTTTAGTTGAATGCATTTAATTCCACTTCACTTTTACCTATTTTAACAGTAGCAATCTATTTATGTTCAGGGACTTACGAGATGATTATTGTCAACGGTGGGGTTGATTTATATCAAAACAATATCCTGTCGATTGGAGGTCGTTTGTTTTTCAATCAGAGCAATTTGCAAAAGCAGTTTGTTATTTTTGGAAGCCCGGAAGCGTTAAAATGTTTTCCGGTGTACATCATCAAAATTCAATTTTATCTTCCTTGAGTTCCCAGCCTTTAAAGACTTTCAACCCTTCTTCCCGGCCAAGCTGAACGATGGGGATTGACCTCCGGTCAAACGGGATACAAACCTCCTTATAAATAAAATCGTCGTCGAAACCGATGGCTGCCGCATCCTCGCGTGTACAGCCATAGACGATCCGATCGATCCGCGCCCAGTAGATTGCGGCGAGACACATGGGACAAGGTTCACAGGAGGTGTACATGATGCTCCCGGAAAGTTGAAAATCATTCACATTTTTGCAGGCATCGCGGATGGCAGTCACTTCAGCGTGGGCAGTAGGATCGTTGGTGGAAGTAACCCGGTTGTTGCCCCTGCCGATGATCTCATCGTTTTTAACGATGATAGCGCCGAAAGGCCCGCCCTGGTTGCTGTTCATGCCTTCTTCCGATAAGGCGATGGCCATTTTCATAAAATGCTGATCGGTGTCTTTCATGTTTCGGGTATTATTTCTTTGTGAGGGTTGGTGTTTATTTTTTTCATAAATGATCTCCGCAGCAACGCTGACTGCAATTTCCATGGCAGTTTTGCTGGCAATGTCGATACCGACAGGCGCTTTGATAGATTTTAAATTTTCAGGTGCAATACCCTCGTTTTCCAGTTCACGGAAAAGTTCCGATATCTTTGCAGCGCTGCCCATCAGACCAAGATAGGCAAATTTTTTATTGTGAAGCTGTTTCAAAATGATCTTGTCGCTTCGGTAACCAAAGGTCATCACCACGACGAAATCTTGCGTTGAGGCCTTGAGTTGCTCACCGATATTTTCATAATCGATGAGATATTTTTCGTGAGCAAAATGATTTTGTTCCATGGTATTCAAGCCGGAACGGTCATCGTATATTTTTACAAAAAAGCTCAACAGATTCATCACCTGTGAAACTGCCAGCCCCACATGCCCGCCGCCAATGATGTGGATAGTTGCCGCCGAACGGATACTTTCAGTATAAATCCATTTTTGTTCGCTTTCGAATTGAAATAATTTTTTGGGAACACTTTCCAGCTCTATAACTTCAGAAAGGTGAAACCCTGAAGGAGAAATTTCCAGCAACCCGTTTTTCATTCTATCCAAAAGATTGACGATCTGCCTGATAGTATTCCGGTGTCGTCTGCTCAATGGCACCAGCGCCACGAATTGATGGCCGGAACAGATCATCCCGGAGCGGTCTTTCCCCTGAATTTTATCGTGGTATTGAGGTTTAAAAACGACATCACTGTCTTCGTTTTGCAGCATAGTCCTCGAAAGCTCCACCAGCTTGTGTTCCATAATGCCTCCGCCGATAGTTCCTGAAATTTCTCCGTCGGCAGCAACGGCCATTTTGAAACCCTGCCTTCCGGGAGAACTGCCTTGGCTCTCCAACACACAAAGTAGCACGACGTCGATGTCCAGGATCAATTTGTCATTTATGAATTGCCAGATCTGCATGATTGATCAATATCTGCTTTGAACTAAGTTATTGCAATGCACCCGTTTCATTGGTTACATCGACAAAAGCAAATATAGCACAAGCAAAAAAATAATCAGGTTGATCAATCCTCTTTTACGAGGTCTTGCATACCATAAAATTCAATGGCTTTTTGTTTTAAAGGATTGGTACTCCACTCTTCCCAGACTCCTTTATAGGGATTGTAACCGCATTTGAGCGGCTTGCTTAAAATATCTTCCGGGTCTTCGACATAAGCCCGGCAATCCGTACAGATATGCCGGAATTCACAGTCTTTACAGACATGGATTTTATCCTTGCTGATGTTCCAGTGTTTTTTGAAATCAGGATGATCTACACCTTGTTATTAGGCTGGAATCCTTGATAACGTGTCAATCTTTGACAAGAAGCAAACAGCTAGAGATTTAGAGATCACAAATTATGAGGCTCTATAAAATATTCAAAATGGTATGTTTTTGATATCTTAGCCATTTTGAATCATCATATGATGATATAAGCAAACTTTCTTGATGTTATTCTGTAAAAACAAACTCAACTCTCCTATTTTTCTGCCGATTCTCAGAGGAATCATTGGAAGCCACAGGTTTTGTTTCGCCAAAGCCTTTAAAAGTCAATAATTTCGAATCAATACCTTTTTCGAGTAGGTAATGATAAACAGCTTTAGCTCTTGCTTCAGACAACTGTTGGTTTTTTGTTGAATCTCCAACATTATCAGTGTGTCCCCAAATTTCAACTTTTTGTCCTTCATTTTCATTAAGCAGTTCGACCAGTTTATTAAGTGCGGGAAAGGAACTTGGGATTAAATCAGCTCTACCATTTTCAAAAAATATATATTCCAAAACAATAGGAACACCAACTTCAAATTTCTCAATAGTGGAAGTGTCTTCGATCACACTAATGTCATCAAAGTAATAGTACAAGTTTCCGGCTTTCTTGGTTACATCTAGATTTGCACCTTTAAAATTTCCAAGTAGTATATATTTTTCGCCTCCTATAGCTTTATATGTTCCGGAAACCTGTTCCCAGCTTTCTTCTTCGTTTATATATTCGTTGATTCCTTTTAAAAGGATAAACTTTGAATTAATGCCAAAACTTTTTTTCGTGTCCCTTTCCGGGTATTTCGGAATTGTGTCTAAAAACCATACACTTAATGCTTTAAAAGATTCTTTACGGTAAGTAAATGCCTTGGATTGACAGACGAACATACTCACCTGATATTGTTTGCCTTTTTTCATTTCGGCTTGAAGTTGCCCTAAAGTGAATTCCCCGGCATAACCCAAAAACATACCTAAATAATTTTTCCCAGAGTGGGCTTTATTTCCTTTTTTAGCCATAGACTTTTCTTCCATTAACTCAAAATCACCAACTAACAAATCAGGGCTTTGACTAATTTTTAGCCAACTACATTCAAAATTTTTATTACAATTTTCAAAACTGCCGTCAATGACTAAGTTTTGTGCGAGAAGGGTTGATGTGAAAAGCGGTAGAAACAGAAAGGTTATAGTTTTCATTTCTAATGAGTAATAATACCTTAATCCAGATCAGGCGTAAAGCCACAAAAATAGTTTTTTGGATATTGTGCTGGTTTATAATTTTCAGGAAGTTGTAAACTTTCAGATATAGCTTGTTCCTTTAAACGGAGCAGGTTTCGGGTAAATCGAGTTTCATCAATTGATTCGATATTTGCGAGAGGGCTGAACTGTCCCTTTTCCCGATCCTGCCAAACATTCCACAAACCAAAAATCTGTGGTTGTTGAGCAGCCCACATATTAAAACGGTCGATAACTAAAGCGCTGAATTTTTTCCCAAAAAGTTCTTGTTTGTTGGCCTTTTCTAAAAGGTCGAGTACTTCCTGCAATTTTTCAGGAGAATCAATAGAATAATGCAGCATAAATGCTTCTAATTTATTCATCCCAAAGCCATGAATTGCCGGGTCAGGAAAACCATTGGCATCAATTAATTGGACTAATTTCGAAAAAATTAAAGAATCAAAGTAGTTCAAGTTTTCAGGTTCAAACTTCATGGCTAATCTGACGACTTGATCTCCTCCCAGTAAAAATTCAAGAGCCAATCTATAATCCAAATCAAGGTTTGATTTATATTTATTATGTGCCTTTTCAAAACCCTGAATGACTTTTCCCCAGCGCTCTTCGCCTATTTGTGCCTTAATTTTTTGCATTTCTTCAGACTGCATTTTTTTAAGCTTCATCCCTTTTTCAGCAGCCGTTAAGAGTGCATTTACTATTTGATCTAAACTGTCATTTTCAGCATATAAATAGGCAAGTACAACATAATCAGACTCGGTAGCATACCTTTTTTTAAAAGATATGACCTGCTTCATTGCAGATAACCCTGCCTGGAAATTGTTCTGAGAATAATAATAGTTTATCAGTTCATTTAATCGCTCTGCACAATCACAGTCTCGTTGGGCAATTAAATAATTTAAAGAGCACAATTGAATTATTATAAAAAGCAAATACTTCACTTCATGTTAGCCTTTTAAGAGATAAGAGAGTAATATAAATAGTTGACATGTATACTCAATTTGAAATGCTTATTCGAATCCATAAAGCATGGAAAAAACATCGTTTAATTTTTGATAATCTATATATGATACCTTATTATTAGAGATAATACCGCTTTGTTCTAACGTTAAATAATTGGGTTCTCCTACCCATTTTGCAATATAAGGATTATAATTACATTCATCCTCGTGATACCAACTGTTATCGTTTCTTTTATGAGGGACACGAGGATCAATGCACATGTGTCTAAGTTCGCAATCTTTGCAAACATCGATGTTTTCTTTATGAACAAACCAAAATTCTTGAAAATCTTGGCGGTTAATAATTTGATAAAGACTTTGTTCCTTCAAATTGCCAAACACTTCTTGCTGTAGTAGATGGTTTTTAACATTTAAATCCTTGGTAATAATAGCTTTTCGATTGAAAAAAGTATGGTGTTTTTGGGATTCTGAAAACAAATCTATATTCACTTGAAAATAACCATAATCTATATATCCAGCTAAGTTCAAGTTTTGATTAATAAAAAAGCATTTATCTTCTGTTCCGCTGTTACTAATTATTTTCTCCATAGGCGAATTGTATATTAAAACATGTTTTAATATACAATTTTTTGAAGTGAAGGCTTCAATATCTTTCTCAATATCTAAATAGTAAGGAATAACAAGCTCTATTGATCTAAAAGGATACTTGTTTGCCTTTTTTAAGAATATATCATAAAATTCAAGCCTTTGAATTGAAGAAGAATAAATTTGAAAATGAAAACAATTAACCTCCCTAAGAGAGTCTAGAATTAGTATTATTTCTTTTTCCGTCCAGTAATCTCCTATTTCTACAATAGTTGATGTAAGATATGAGGGAAAATCCCACTCTAGCGATAATTCTGGAAACATAGATAGCTCTTTTTCGTCGTCACAGAAAAAAATATAATCTTTCTCAATTAAAAAGCTTATATAGTCTTCAAGAAGATTTTTTTCCTCTTTATTATAGCTACTAATATCTAACTTTTTATTATTACTCTTTTGAATGAATTCATATAAGGAGTTTGAAATAAAATCATAATCATATCTTTTTAAATCATATATAATAGAACGAGCATGACCTTTTACACACCCAGCTATTCTCGGTATTAAAGAAATAAAAATATGATAGAAAATTGGGCATACTTT
>CAZKDA010000119.1:0-14400 GCA_964551455.1 uncultured Saprospiraceae bacterium | reverse complement strand
GTGGTATTTTCCGTCGCAGGATGAACGAGTTGATCGCGAAAACCAAAATGGTTACGCTCGTTCGGGGAAAAGGATTGCTAAATGCCATCGTCATCAACGATTCCAAAGACAGCGATACGGCCTGGAATATTTGTATGGCGCTGAAAGACAATGGCGTGCTGGCAAAACCCACTCATGGAAATATCATCCGTTTTGCACCTCCGCTGGTGATGACCGAAGATCAACTCCTGGAATGTTGCGATATTATCGAAAAAACAATTCTTGCTTATAAAGTCTGAAAAATATAGACTGATGCGAACCAGGCTGCAATAATTTTGTTCCGAAATTATTGCAGTTTTTTATACAAAATCCATTTCCATGCAGCAGGATAACTTTGTCATTATTCAGGGCAGCTCAAAAAGCAAAGGCAACACCAACCTCGTGGTAAATTATATCCTTTCCAAAAAACAGGGACATTTCATCGATCTCAATGCCAGCGACATCAGCTATTACGATTACAATCATAAAAACATCGATGATGATTTTTTGAAAGTGATCGACAAAATAATGGCTTGCGATATTGTCATCTTCGCCACTCCCGTTTATTGGTACACCATGAGCGCGGTGATGAAAACCTTTTTCGACAGGCTTAGCGACCTGATCACCGTCCGCAAAGACCTGGGCAGGCGGTTGAAGGGTAAAAAAGTATTTGCCATCGCCTGTAGTTCCGATGACATTGAACACGCTTCATTTTGGGAACCCTTCCGCCTGACGGCAGAATATCTTGACATGGATTATTCCGGTAATGTGCATACCTGGCTCGAATCAGGAAAAATTCCATCCAAAATCAGGCTCGAACTGGATTCGCTGATCGGCAGACTGAATTGAGCACTGGTAAAAATATTCCCCTTCCTCAGAACTTCAAATGATTCGTCGTTGATCGTTCCTCTACAAGTTCCCACCAAGTCTTTTACTTATTTGATTTTAATAATTTTTTTGATAACATATCCATCAGAACTCAAAAATCTGATGAAATATATTCCTTCGCGCAAACTGCTTAAATCAATATAACTATTTGTTTCGTTTAAAAACTGTTTCACAATTACTCCCGACGGGTTAAATATCTCTATTTTCTTCCAAATTTTATTCGGGTGACCTTCAAAATAAAGTTTAGATCGAACCGGATTCGGAAAAAAGAGGACTGAGGATTCATCCAAAGTTTCTGGGATATTTAATAGGGTACTCGAACTTATTTCAAACCCATCCACCCAAGAAAAGGACATGTTACTACACCCATCAGCGGCACCGTTTATTGCCCCTCCACTAATACTTATCGTCAACGAATCGACATCGGGAGAAGGGATAGGCAGTTCCACTGCTGTGAAATCCTCGATTTCTTCGAAGTTTTTCCATTCGTAGTTTGAAATGAAAGTGCCTCCTGCATAAAATTTTCCCAATATTTCCAGATAAGTCCCTCCGAACTGGTTGTCGGGAACTGACCGGACTTGGAAATACAGACTTTGGTTGTCTCCAACTGGGGCGACCAGCTTTGCCGATGTCGTCGCAATACTGCGGCAGTCCAACCATGCTGTGGCAGCGCTAGGTACTATTTTCAAGGAATATGCACCTTCTGTTCTGATTGTGTCTTTCACAAACCTTACGATATTGGAGTCCTGGTTGGTTTGCCATAGAACGGGCTTTTCGTAATTCAGGATGTTCTCCCAGTATTCGAAGCCTCCATTCGGTATCTGGCACAGCGCATTGAGGCTGCAAAATGCAAAAACAATAGTTGGTATTAAATTTTTAATTTCACAGTTTTTCATTTCATAAAATGATAATCAATTTTTTATTATTTTCTTGGTGACATATTCATCAGATTGCCATAACCTGATGTAATATACTCCGGCAGGAAATCCGAAGATATCTAACAGATTTGTATTCGTTTCTTCTTTCACTTTCCGTCCGGTAAAATCAAACATTTCTATCCTATCCCATGTGTCGGATACTGGGCTGTCAATATGAAGAACCGAACTTACAGGATTCGGATATACGCTGATGTCTTTATCTGGTCGTGAATTTGGGTGAATAACCGATGTTATTGGCGAACAGATAATTGTATCCAGGCAGCCGTTCCTATTGACTTTTATCAATACGCCCCAGTCTTTGGGATCGGAAAATGCCCGATAATATCCGGCAGCGATAATACTCCCGCTTGGCAATTCGACCGCTGAGTGTAAGTACTGTGAGGTGGCGAAGAGCGTATCGGGAAAAACCAGATCCTTGCGTTCCCAAAGGGTGTCACCGTGCATGTCCATACGAACCATCCAGGCATAACCGTGGTCTTCGGCAAGTATGGGGTTGGGGACTTCCTCAGTGTTCTTCCCTACACCTAGGAATCCTCCATCAGAAAGAGACACCAAGTCCAAAAGCAAATTTCCATTTGCATCCATGTCGTCCAATTCCGAAGTTTTTACAATTTCAAAATTGTTATCACGAATAATTATCCTCGGCTGACGCCTCAAAAAACCATCAAATTCAAACTCACCACGGATGGTGGAATATATCCAATTGCCATCGTCATTGATATGTAGCCCCCGAAGCCATATCTCCTCCATCGACGGTTCACTCTCCCAACTCCATAGTTCATCGCCGAGGCTGTCTATAGCGAATATCCGGATAGTACTCTGAAACTGTTGCCAGGGCACATCCTGATTAGGGCCGGTACTACCGCCAATGACATATTCGTTGTTGTTCAATGCGAGTATATCGCCAAAGTAGTCGCGTCTGTTGTTAGTCGTTCCATACCATTGCTCCCAAATCTCCTCCCCTTGATGATTTATTTTTTTTACAAAGATGTCATTACTGCCATCCAGCCGTTGCTTGTACCCTCCGATTAAATAGCCATCGCTAATTTCAATGATTTTACGGTAAAGGTCTTGTAATGAATTAATATCAAGATATTCCCTTACCCAAATTTGCTCACCATTGTTATTTATCTTCATAGCCATCCCTGTATTCCGTTCAAAAATATGCCCAAGTATTATGTATCCGGAATCATCCGAACATTTGAGAAATCCTCTAGGAGTTTCTCCAAAAGAATAATTGGCACCGAGGCTGTCTATATAGTTGTAATGTGCAAGCACATTCCCGCTCGTATCCAGCTTAGCAAACGACAGCAACGTGAGATAAGGAAAAGTATCCTGAATCACTAAACCTGATGCAATCAAAGTATCCTCATACAGCAAGAAATTAGTAAAAACCATTCCCGGATGCCCAAGGTCATAATGATTGATAAACCCTTCCTGCGCCTTGCAGAAAAGCGGAAAAAATAATAACAATAACCACGATCGTTTCATACCAAGTATATTAATGCCCCGCATACTGCCAAATACAGCATGCGGGACGCATTGAAAGATTTATTTGATAAGGATGATCTTACCCGATTGTTGGGATTTTCTCTTCATCATAAGCTGGTAGAAATAAATCCCGCCCGGGTTTTGACTTGTATGCCATGTAACAGAAGCATCGCCTTCATTTAATTCAAAAAACTTTACTTCTTTGCCTCTCAAATCTCTAATAACCAGCATAGCACCTTCCCTTTCAACCGGAGAATCCAGGTGGAACTGCACGAAATTGCTGGCAGGGTTAGGAAGGACAGTCAGATTACTTTCTGCCCTTCGGCTTTCGTTCTTTTCTTCAACGTTTTCCGTGACCGATCTTTCACCAATGCCGTCTGAAAACAGGTAACTCGGCGGATAATGTGCGCCATACATCGTAAGAATGTTCTGCGCCCAGCCTCCGGCATTTCCACCAGATTGGTCGAAATTGCTGATAGAAGCAAGCGTTGCACCATCAAGTTCATAGAAAGACTTTCCTTCCAGTATGCTGGCGATGCTATGATACGACTGCAAATCAGTCTGCTCGTCGGAGGAAAGATCGTATTCATTCGGGAGGTTGTCAAGCAATTGTAAGGCTGAAGTCGTATCACCGTGAGCAAAGAGTAAAGCTGATGCCCACAACTCGGAAGCTATACAATCCATATTGTCTATCCAGACAAGCAAGGTATCTTGATTATAGTCCACTGTATCATACAACTGGTGGATGACAACCATATAAGTCGCTTCATCCATTGCATGGCGGTGACCGGCCATTTCGAGCAGCAGCTCTTCCGTCGGGGTTACCAAATAATCCGCCTTTGCTGCAAGGTAGTCGCTCTTCCTGGCATAATACTCGGACTTAATAATGGCGACCTGGTGCGGTTCCCGGCACGGTGGTTCACAGTATTCTGTTGGGCAATCGTTTTCAGGAGCTTCCGTGGGTATCAAAGTTCCAGAAATTGTCATTGGTACTTGATTAGCGCCGGGCTCGTAATAAAAGTATTCGATATCTCCTTGGCCTGAATTGATGAAATCCGTCCCGGTGTAAGAAAACCGGTTTCCGGCTGCATCGTGTCCGTCCGTCGAGTTTGGGTTTACTAATCCCTGCTTACCTCGCACCCAGCCGGATGCCACGTCAAAGTCCGCTCCATCATCGGTTAGCGCATCGAAATTGCGATTGCACAGGTAGTTCAGGCCCCGCACTTCTTGGGTAACGTTTGGGTTAGCTCCATTCTGTCCTTTAGCGAGGTTACCCACTACGAGGCCATCGAATGTGTTTTTCCGGATAGTCTTGCCGAAGTCGCCGGTATTGTCGCAGAATATGCCGATGGTGGTGATCTCATCCGTGCCGGAAATGTTTGTAAACTCATTTTCCTGACAGGTAAAGCCTGCAATGCCGATTTCAAAGCAGATACCAGACTGCTCTATCGAAACGACAGAAGAAGGCACCGCGCCGAGATTAAAGTTATTGTGCAAAAGGGTGCCGCCACTCACGCCCTTATTGCGGATGCCGACAAAACAATTATTGAAATCGCTTTGCCTGACCTGATAGGGGCGGTTGTTAACAACTATTGCAGTATAAATGCCATAACCAAGGTTATTGAATTTAGAGGAAGAAAAATTCTGGCAAGGCAAAGGATAAGGTGGAGCAGGCCCCTCGCATTTTGCCCCAACAGTAAACCCTGCATCATTGGCAAAGATGCCGTAGCCCCAATCTGCGATTTCATCGCCATCAATATTCATATTGTTATTGAATGTGCATCCGGAAATTTTAACGCCGTTAACGCCGGTCATGTGAACGAAGGCATAGAATGGTTCATCATGCGGATAGTCATCATCTACTGTAAAATCACATTTGGTGAATGATCCTGAGTAATTACTCGGTTGACCGGTCTGCCCGGGTGGGGAGCTATATGGCCAAAAATTCTGATAGGGTGCAAACTCAATCCCAATCGGACAATTGAGGAAAGCTGTCCCAATACAGTTGATAACTCCCCCGGCGTTTTGAGCATAATTCGGGCCGTAAAGCTTTACGGCGGTTTTGGCATTTTCGATAACGGAGCCATTAGATCCATAAAGTCTTCCTTGTGCATTGACTCCACTAACCGTGTATTGAGACGATGTAGAATTACCCCAAATTTCAATCCCTTCCCATGAAAAACCACAGCCCATACCGGTTAATTTGCCATTCAACGCCAGCTGTCCATTGGGTTTGATGATCAGTCGGCTATCCTCTTCAAAAGAAACTGTTACTCCTGCGCCGATGGTCAGCGTAGCTCCACTTTCTATAATCAGGTCGCCGGAAATAAGTACATTGCCATTATTAGGAGTGTTGGCTGGTGTCCAGATTGTGGTTATTGTTATCTCAGGGTTTGTAAAGTCAGCATGTACTAAACATGCTTGGAGAATCGGCGAAAAAGCGATTACCTGACGCATACGGTCGCCTTGGCCAAGAGTGAAGTTTTCAATACAAAGCATATTTGGCAAGTAAGACATTATGTTGTTTCTTAAAGGAGTGTAAACATGCCCGTTCTGGTCTTCATGCTCCCCGGTTATTGGGTTGATAGTTGTACAGTTAGGACTGAAATTGATAAGATGCCATGCGAAATTTTCACAATAAGGGTTGATGCCCCAGAGATACCATCCTCTACCATCTGCATCTGTATCATCTACATAGTCTCCACATGTATTTCCATTGGAACCATTCACCAATTCGCAGCATTGTGGAGGGCCTGTAATTGGGTTGCCATCGCAATCATTTCCGCCTTCGGTGACAGTACCATGAAATGTATGCCAAAGCCCTAGGCAATGGCCCATTTCATGTGAAATAATCGGAGACTGTATTGCAGGAATATCAACACTGTTGGTCCATATTCCCGCTACCCATAGAGCTTTACTCGGTATGTTAGCAGCAATCCCTCCAGCATTGTTTGTAACTTCCTCAGGGCCAAGGAACATGTCAATACCATCATCGTGTTGATATTGTGGATTGCCCCATAAATCACAATAAATATTGAAATCGTAATAGTCCTCTTCTGATACAGGAACATCGATCACATCGCAGGTGCGCACAAAAAATATGTTGTGAGGGTTGAAATCGGAATTGAGTATTTCAAAGGCGTTCCTAATGGCCTCATCCGTTTGCCCGCCTGATCCATCCAAATGCCTGATTACATGAACATAAACCCTTATATAATAAGGGCCAGGCGGAATTGCGGTAATACCATTAGAAATGGACTCAGTGATCGCACCAATCGATCCGGAGCCTCCTCCAGTCGTATGACAGAATTCTTGTCCAGACAGCCTGGAAAGATAAAATATCAAAATAATCACAGTGAGTAAAAATCTTAGAAGGGACTTACAGTTCCCAAGTAAGTAAGTAAGTAAGTAAGTAAGTAAGTAAGTAAGTAAGTAGGTAATGCTGTGAAAGGGTAAAAGTGGGTTTGTTTTTCATGATTTATTAATTGTTGGATTAGAAATTAAAAGTGTAGTGATTACGCAATATAAGTTAAAATAGTTTTTAATACAAAAATAAGCCTTTGGTATGAAGTCAATTCCCGGATTCATTTACCACAATTACAATCGTATTGTCTCAAATTTTTCATAAATTCGCCGCAATAAATTGAAGGCCGGGATTGTTTATGGAGTTATCGTTGAATTAAGGTAATATCAAAGGGATTTATCTTCCGAAGTGGTATCCTGACCTGCAAAAAAAATCCCGGTAAACTGTCAATTCCTGTGAATCAAGTTTTTAGAAAACCCTTTCACATCAACTATTTTGAAACACCAATTTCCGCTCCTATGAAATTTAATTATCTAATTTGTTTCCTGGTTCTTTGTATCCCTTCTTCGGTTATCGCACAACAAACCACCGTTTACAACGATGCCAATGAAGCCTACAAAAAAGGCGTCGAATTTTATGACAACGGACTGTTGGGTGAGGCACAGCGGGAGTTTATGAATGTGATCCGACAGACTTTTCCAGCCAATGAACCGGATTCCGAGTTGTTGCGAAAAAAAGCTGAGTTGTATTATGCAAAAGCTGCCGTACAGCTCGATTCTCCGGAAGGCGAAAAGCTCGTTCTGGATTTTGCACGGAAATACGACCCCGACCCGCTCGCCAACCAGGCTATCATCGAAATGGCCAATTATTATTACAATGACAGAAATTACGACAAGGCCATTGAGCTTTATTCCAACATCGACACCTACGACCTGACACGCGACCAAAAAGCGGAAGTCAAATTCAAATTGGGGTATTCATATTTTTTTAAGAAAAATTTCAGGCAGGCGGGAGCACAGTTCAACGAGATCAAAAACATTGAAAACGAATATTTTTATCCAACCAATTATTACCTGGGTATTTGTCAGTTTTATGAAAACCAATACGACCAGGCGATAAAGAGTTTTCAACTGGTTTCGAGGTCGAATAGATTCGACGCCCATGTACCTTATTACATTATCCAGATATATTTTGCACAGGGTGATTTTGATAGTGTGATCGCCTACGGCGCATCGAAAACCCAGGACAGGAGCCTGAGAAACCTCCCGGAGATCAACCAACTCGTCGGTCAGGCTTACTTTGAAAAAGGGGAATATTCCAGAGCGCTCCCCCACCTGGAATACCATGCTGAAAATACCCCGAGGTTGCGGGTCGAGGATTTTTACCAGCTTGGTTTTACACAATATCAAACCGGCAATTGTGCGAAAGCGGTAAAAAACTTTGAGCAACTGAACGGCGTGGAGAGCAAGATCGGTCAAAGCGCTATGTACAGCCTCGCCGATTGCAACATTAAACTTGGGAAAAAAGCATCGGCGCGAGTCGGTTTTAAAGAAGCCGCCAGGATGAGTTTCGATCCCGACATCCAGAAAGAGGCGCATTATAATTATGCAAAACTTTCCTACGAATTGAAATACGACCGCGAAGCCGTTGCCGCTTTGCTGCAAATCCCAATGGATTCCAAATATTACGCGGAAGCGCAAACCATGTTGAGCAACTTGTTTTTAAATACAAGAGACTACGAAAACGCTTTGAAGCTGCTGGATGAAATTCCCAACAAAACCCCGAAAATGCGGGAAACCTATCAAAAAGTAGCTTACCTCAGAGGCTTGCAGCTATACCGCGACGGCAACCCGGATGCAGCAAAACCCTATTTTACAAAATCGCTGGAAATGCCCCTCGACAACCAAACCAAAGCGCTGTCGATCTTCTGGCTGGCTGAAATTGCCCACAACCAGAGCAACTACGCAGAGAGCAGCCGCGAAATGAACAAATTCATCACCCTGGCAAAATCCATGAGCGGATTGCCCGATGAAGCTTCGCTTTACACCGCCAATTATACGATGGGTTACAATTATTTGAAACAAAAGAACTATTCCGGCGCTTTGGGCTTTTTCCTCGAAACCATAGCCGGCATCCGTCAAAACAGCCTTTTCATCACCAATGAATACGTCAGCAAAGATGTTTTGGGAGATGCCACCCTGCGAGCCGGTGATTGCCTGTTTAAAGATAACCAATATACTCAGGCTTTGAAGCATTACAACGATGCGGTAAACAACCGTTACTCCGGCTATATTTACGCCTTGTATCAAAAAGCGATCATCGAGGGATTGCGCGGCAATACCACGGAAAAAATACTCGCACTGGAAAATATCGCCGACAATTATCCCAACTCGGAATACGCCGATAATGCTTTGTTTCAACTGGGCATAACTTACCAGGAAATCGGCAGATTCGACCAGGCCACAAGGCCACTCGAACGATTGATCGCAAATTTCAAAAATTCCGAATTGTACAACCAGGCGCTCATCAAACTGGGATTGATCGCTTACAACCAGGGCAACCTGCAAAAGGCCATCGGCTATTACAAAGAAATTTTTTCACACAACCCCACTGCCAAAGAAGCCGAATCGGCGCTCACGGCTCTTGAAGAAATTTATGTGGACGACCTTGGTCAGACCGATGCCTATTTTGCCTTTTTGGAAACTATTCCGGGTTACAAAGTGGGCAGCGATGAAAAAGAGGCCATTAGTTTTAAAGCCGCCGAATCGCAGTTTGAAAACGGAAATTATGAGCGGGCGATTGAAAATTACGGCGACTTCCTGAGAAAATACCCCAACGGAAGTAATGCTTTGCTCGCCCATTATCACCGGGGCGAATCTTACAGCGTTTTGAAAAAGTATAGTGAAGCATTGCTCGATTATGATTATGTGGTCAAACGAGGCCCCAGCGTTTATTACACCAAAGCGCTCCGTAAAGCCGCGATCATTGCTTACAACCACGAGCAGGATTTCAACCTGGCTTTTTCTTATTATTCACAACTCGAAACGGCCGCCAGCGACGACGACACCAGGTTTGAAGCGCAACTGGGCGCCATGAGGAGTGCGTATCGAACCAACAATTCATCAGCTGTATTCAGTATGGCAGATAAGGTGAGTAAAAATCCAAAAGCTGCCGACGATCAAAAAGCCACCGCCTATTTTTATCTCGGAAAAATTCACTTCGACCAGAAAAATTACGACCAGGCACTGGCGGCTTTTAACCAGGTGACTAAATTGAGCAACAACGAGCAAACTGCCGAAGCAAGATACCAGATCGCCTACATTTATTATGTGCAGCGCGACCTGGACGTTGCGCAGCAACTCTGCCTCAACGCCAACAGGGAAAGCGCCGGCTATAATTACTGGATCGCTAAAAGTGTCATTCTGCTCGCCGATATCCTCGCTGAAAAAGGTGACCTTTTCAATGCACAGGCTGCCCTGGAAGGATTGATCGAAAATTACGACGAAGACCAGGAACTGGTTTCAATCGCCAAAGCTAAGCTCCAGCAGTTGAAAACCAGGGCAGCTTCCAGCAACCGCCTGATCGACGATAGCGACTCCGATACTTTCGATATGCTGGATGATGATTTTTGAAAAATAGTGATTTTAGTGGTTAGTGATTAGTGGTTAGTGGTTAAAAACTAGCAACCAGCAACTTGTAACTAGCAACTTCAAATTAGCAAATTAGCACATCAACAAATTAGCAAATCAACAATTCAACAAAATGACAAAGTCCATTAAGCATATAATCCCGGTTGTTTCATTATTCCTTTTTGTTGTCAACGCAGCAGCCCAACCCGATCTGCCTTCGGAAGAAATAGAAGTGATCAAGGATTTTGAAGCCGCCCTCGAGGAATCTTTCAAGATCAACATCAAACCTGAGCTTCCGCCCACGGATACTTCTACCCAAAACCTGCTCTACGACATTCCTTCCAAAACTATCAATGTAGAATATTTACCGCCGAAGATCAGGCCGGTAGCGATGCCGCGCGATCCTGTGCCGCCTACGTACAAAGGATTTCTGAAACTGGGTTACGGCATCCCTTCATCGCCTTACGGCGAGTTGTCGTATCATGCCTCCGATCCTAAAAAATATGAGGTAGGCGGGCATTTTAAACATCATTCCGCCAACTTCAAGGATATTGAAAATCAGCGATTTTCAAAAACTGACATCGGCATCGACGGCACTTATTTCCATGATCTGGGATTTGCGCTGGGCGGTGATATTGGTTACAACATCAATGAAGTTCATTTTTATGGTTACGACCATGATGAGCAATCGTACACCAGGGAGCAGGTGCGGCAGCGATTCAACACCTTCAACTTCGGCGTTAAATTTTTCAATGGCGAAAGTACGCAGGGCGACATCAATTACCACGCCGGCGCCAACCTGGTCAATATCATCGACAACTTCGCAGTTTCCGAAACCAGCTTCGACATTGATCTTGGTGTGACCAAATGGATCAACGAAACCCACCCGCTCACAGTAAGGATCATCACTGATTTCACCACTTTTGACACCACGAGAAAGCAAAACCTCAATAACTTTTATTTCCAACCAAGCTTTACCTACCATGCGGAAATGTTCAAAGTACAGTTGGGCGGCAACCTGACGGCTTTTGAAGATAAATTTACTTTGTATCCGGATATTGAAATTACCGCCAATGTCATTGGAAATCAGCTTGCCGCTTTTGCCGGTTGGGAAGGAAGTATTTATAAAAACAATTTCAAACGCATCACCGATTATAATCCTTTTGTCGTTTCCCGCTTTGGCATCCAAAACACCGGATACCACAACTACTACGGCGGTTTGCGGGGCAATATCAAGGTACTGGATTACGAAGTGCAGGTGGGTTTCAAGCAAGCTAATGACCTGGCTTTGTTTTTAAGAAACTCGATGGGGCGCGGGATTGATACGCTTCGCTTCAACGTGCTTTACGACACCGTGGATATTTTTTACCTGAAAGGAACACTCAACGCCATGCCCGTAAAAGGATTGAATGTGATCGTGACTGCCGGTCAGAACATCTATACGCTCAACAACCAGGATAAACCCTGGGGGCTGCCGGCTATCGAAATCAATGTCGCCGCCGTGCTGACGACACTCGAAGAAAAATTGCGACTTAGGGGCGAGTTATTTATGGAAAACGGCGTTCCATTCATCAACCGCGAAGGCGAAGCCGACAACCTCAACGGCTTGTTCGATCTCAGCTTCGGGGCGCATTTCCAGGCAGCCAAAAACTTCGGGATTTTCTTTGACCTAAACAATATCGCAAATAACAAACGCCAGCGCTGGGAGGGCTATCCGACTTATGGGATAAATATCCTGGGGGGTATTACCGCGCGGTTTTGATTAAATATCCTTTTCCACAACAAAGCCCTTTCAGCTTAGATTGAAAGGGCTTTGTTGTGCTTGATTGTCAATAATAAAAATACTGGTAATCGACGATGCGGATGATGTGGTTTTCATTATAAGAGCGCAACCGGATGAGCCGTCCGTTCACATAAACCTTCACATCTTTATAGCCCGGCCTTTGGGTTATGGATTGCCAGATTTTCCCATCCTTGTAAAGGATTTCCGTCAACAAAAATGAATTGTCGTTTTTAAAGCGGTGCAGCGCCTTTGTGAGTCGCTGTTGTGAGTCGTATTCGTAAAGGATTTCAGTGATGAGCGAACCGTCGAAATCGTATTCCAGTGTTTTGGATCGTTTGGAAGTTTTTCCGGAATAATGGTGTATGATCTTACGAACCTCCTGCTGGCCCTGGCTTCCTCCGTTTTTCAGAAAATCGTAATTGTAAATCGTTTCCCCGGAAAGGCTGTCGAGTTTATTATAATGGTAAACGATCCGCTCTTTTAAGCGGAAGCTTTCACCTAATTCCAGGCCTTTGGTATAAGTCTTTTTTTCAATGAGTCGGCCTTTGGCATTTTCGAAGTAAAAAATCTTGTTGGTTTTCCCTCTGAAAATGGTTTCCTCGATGGTTTGATTTTTTTTATAAGCAAAAAATGTGAGCATCTCGTGCCCATCGAACCACTCCGTTTTTTCTTTGATCCTGCCCTGGTTGTCGTATTTGCAGGTGAGCTGTTTTAAGGGCAGGTTTGTTTTTTGAAAATATTCGAGGAGGTTGCCATTGCGGTCAAAAATGCTGGTGGAACCCTCCACGGCTTTTTGATCAAAATCAAGCCGTATCCACTCGACGATCTGTTTCACTTTCTGGCCGGATACCCTGGGCGCTTTTTCAAAAGGCTGCGCCATTACCCCCAAAATACAATGCAACAAAAAGATGATAGTCAGCAGCAGTTGTTTCAATTTGCGAAATCAGTTTTTATAAATGAAAACGCTCCTTCCCAAAGATTTTTTAAAAAACATAAATGGGAAGGAGCATTATTATCGGTTGGGGCAATCGGTTTGCCTGAAGGCCTTTTTCAGAAAAAATCAAAGGGCTTTTTTGACCAAATACTTGCCAAGGGATTTTCCGCATTTTGCATAGGATTCTTCAAGCCTCCGACCAGTCTCAAAATCAAACCCCATTGCATCCTGTCCTCTCACTTTTAGAATTGAAAGTTTTGCTTTGGGTTTTGTGAGATTGGCGGTTTCAACAATCCAAATATCTACATTGATGTGGGCTGGAACTCTCATTACACCGACATTCCAGCCTGGTTCGGTATAGGTGGTTTTAACGATGATCGTATATTTTGCATCGGGATAATTTCCGGCTTTTGCCTTTTTTGAGGAAATGTTTTTATTAAACAATTCAAAAAACTTTGGTTCAAAACGATTTGAACGATTACTTTTCCATTCTTCTGCCCACTTGTCACCCGAACCGGGATCTTTTTTATTTTTTTCTTCTCTCCTTTCGTTGATGTAATCATCTTCACTTCCGTATTTCCCAACGCCCATATTTTCATAATCAAATATTACATTAATGGTTTTTTGGTCTTTCAAAACATTGGCTTTCCCCATATAAAGTTTAGCTTTTTGTGCAAAACCCGGAGCCGCTAAAATGGCGAATACCAAAATCAAAATGGCTGACATGAATCTATTATTCATTGTTTTCATCTTTTAAAATTTTAAATGTTAAATAAAAAGCAATTTACAATTTCAAATTTATTTTCATGGTTTTGGCAGCCACATTTTACAAATCCTTCAAAAATAGATTTGTCCAAAGGAGCTACTGTCGATCCATGGTTTCCCCGCTTTTCAAAACTCCCCCTCAAAACGCTTCGCAAAGTCGATAAAAAAGTCAAGTGATGCAGGGTTTTTCAGGGCATCCACGTTTGCGGCTTTGCTGGTAGCAATTCCCAGCAGTATTTTTTTCACGGGAGCTTCGAGCTTTTTACCGCTGATTGTGTAAGGCACTTCATCGATGGCTATAATCTCATCGGGAACATGTCTGGGCGAATAATCTGATCGCAACTGGTCGTTGATCTGTTTTTTCAGGTTTTCGTCGAGGTTTACCCCCTCATCCAGCACAACGAACAGCGGCATGTAATGCCTTCCTCCACTAAGTTCGAGATTGAGGATCAGGGAATCTTTGATGGCTTTGATCTTGTCCACTGCCCGGTAAATTTCACTGGTTCCGATACGGATCCCGTGCCGATTGAGCGTAGCATCTGAGCGGCCGGTGATGACGATCGTTCCCCGTGAAGTGACCCTGACCCAATCGCCGTGCCGCCACACTCCGCCGGGGTACATTTCAAAATATGAAGCGAGATAGCGCTGGT
>CAZKDA010000118.1:0-14418 GCA_964551455.1 uncultured Saprospiraceae bacterium | reverse complement strand
TTGGTTGAAGGGTTGTAATATAATGAATTATTGTGAAAGTGGCAAAGGGGGTGAGTAGTTTTGAGTGTGAAATGTTGCGAGGTTTACGTTTTTACAAATTTCCCCGAATAGATCACATTCCCATTTTCGTCCTTTACCGAGATGAAGTACATGCCCGACGTAAGGATGCTGACATCCAGCTCGCTTTGACGACCCTGTACCTGGAACTGCCGGATGAGCTGCCCGCCGGTGGTAAAGACCGTTGCAGTTCCTTCGGGTATCGGCTGCCCCATATCCAGAAAAAGCCGGTCATTACAGGGGTTGGGATAAATACTGATGGCGGGGCGGCTTTCGGTCTCCGATACATCGGCGTGATACCCTTCATGGTTAACCTTGACCAGCCAAACGCAGCTTTGCAGGAGATCTACTACCGTTAAAACATACCCGTCATCCACCTCTACGACAAACGGGATGTTGTCTTTTTCATACAAATCGAAATCGTGGTTGTAGCTTCTCCACCACTCCACATTCCCGAAGGCGCCTAATTTGATCAGGTACGACCAACTGGTGTACTCGGGAGCTGCCCAATCCAGGCTAAAGCCGGTCAGCAAAAATCCGCCATCGGAGGTTGGAAGGACGCACTGCGGGGTTTGCTGTCCGGTAGATATTCGAAGGCTTCCTACTTCGTAAGGTAGTTCATATTCAATGTCAAGGTTTTCGTCGAAGATGATCATCGCTCCTGATTGCCTGCCATAAGCGGCAAGCAAGCCATTCATTGATTTGGCCAGGATCACCTGACTGTTTAATCCTTGTTCATTCACATAAGGTTTTATGACATCAATACTACCATCGTAAAAAAACCTGTATATATCAGCGGATGACATGACTGTGAAGGTTTGGCTTTCTATATCAAAATAATTCCCATTTGTGGCATAAAAATGTTGAAATACGCTTTCTTGTACATTACCATTAAGGTCAAATCTTAACACAAGGTTTTCTTGAGAAGAATTACGAGCCAGGCAAAGCAAGGTATTCCCATCCGCCGTAAGTCCATGTAAATCAAGGTTATAAGAAGGGTACATATTAAATAAAACACTATCTCCCTGGCTGTCCATGATATATAAATAACGGTTTCCGGCGACAGCCATCCATCCTATGCCGGCGATGTAACCGTTGTCTAATTCTACCATTTCTTTCCCGCCAGCCCAGTAAGAGGGCAATCCTGATTTTACTTCTGTTTCCCATACCAGCTCGCCGTTTTGGTCATATTTTATTATATAATGGCCTATCTGAACGACGAAGCCTCCATCCTGGGTTTTTATCATATCCGATACGATCCAAAGCTCACTAATGGTATAGGGTAGCTTTACATTCCATGTATTTTGCGCGCACAGCGAAAAAAGCGCGAAGCAAAAGAGCGAGGAGATTATTATTTTTTTCATAAGCGGAGGAGTAGCAGTTTTGAGTGTGAGTTTTGAGTGTGAAATGTTATGTGGGATGAATTGGTTGAAGTGTTGTAATATAGTGAATTGTTACGAAAGTGGCAAAGGGGAGGAGAGCAGTTTTGAGTGTGAGTGTGGGTTTTGAGTGTGAAATGTTGGGAAGATTACATTTTTTGAAATTTGGCGCTTTGCGACCCGCCGGTTTTTTCTTTAAGGAGTTCTACCTCTTCCACGCTTTCAATTTCATTGGTGATTTGCTTGATAATGCTCAGGTCGCGCCCCTCGCTAAAATTCGGTACGCATTCTATTAGTTGTCTGGTCATGGTTTTCCTGGAGGTATTTCGTCTTGCAAAATTTTAAGCAATTCATTACCTTTCGCTAAATCCTTTTTGCCATAACGGGGTGTTTTTGGTAAAATACTACGCTGAGGCTTTTTTATTTACCTGTTCTTGGAATCCCGCCTCGTCAGGAATCCGGGAACAGTTTTACAAACTACCTGAGCCGCCCCGACTGGTCGGGGTGCGGAGACGTGTATAATTACATTTTTGTCCATACACTGAAGGAATTATGATAAACAAATTTGAAATCAACCCGGATATCCACTCCGCTTTTACTTTGCCCGCAACTTTTTACACCGATCCCGGATCATTTGAAATCGCCAAAGAAAAAATATTTTCGAAAAGCTGGATCTATGCCCTCGATAAAAGCGCAACAGGGGCAGAAGGAAATGTGCATCCATTCAATTTCATGGAAGGAATATTGGATGAGCCGTTGATGTTTTCAAAAGACAGTACCGGCAAGGTGAGGTGTTTGTCGAATGTGTGTACCCATCGCGGGAAGATATTGGTGGAAAAACCAGGCAGCTTTCGCATGATAACCTGTGGCTATCACGGCAGATGTTTTGGCCTGGATGGAAAGATGCAGCGGATGCCAAAATTCGAGGGAGCATTGAACTTCCCCTCGGATGCCGACCATCTCGCTGAAGTTCCGTTTGAAGAATGGCTTGGGCTGTATTTTGTATCGTTGTCTCCTGAAGCGAAGTTTTCTGAAATGATTGAACCAATCACCAGACGAATCGCCTGGATGCCGCTGGACACCTTGCGATTTGATGAAAAGCGATCAAAAACCTTTACGGTAAATGCCCATTGGGCTTTGTATTGCGACAATTTTCTGGAAGGATTTCACATTCCTTTTGTTCATCCGGCTTTAAATAATGCGATCGATTTTGGGAGTTATGATTACGAGCTGTTTCCGTATTGCAATTTACAAACCGGCATTGCGAAAGAAGGAGAACCCAGTTTTGAAATCCCTGAGGGTTCGGTCGATCATGGCCGGAAAATTTACGCTTACTATTTCTGGTTATTCCCAAACCTGATGTTGAATTTCTATCCCTGGGGACTTTCTCTGAATCTGGTTCAGCCATTGGGTTTAAACAAAACAAAAATCCATTTTCGGACATACCGGTTTGAAAACACACCTTTTGAATATGAAGCGAACAACCTGGAGAAAACTGAGTTGGAAGATGAGGCCGTGGTGGAAAGTGTTCAGGCCGGGATCAGATCGCGGTTTTACGACAAGGGAAGGTTTTCTCCTTCAATGGAAAAAGCTGTCCATCATTTTCATCGGTTGGTTGCAACTTTCCTGGAAAAAGAAGACTAGGTTTTAGCAGCTTTCCTTGCCTTGATCTTCAACAACAGCAGGCAACAAAACAATATCCCGATGCCCGTGCCGACCCGAAGCCAGATCTCCTGTTCGGCTTTTATCCGGCTTTCAAGATAATATGGATTGGCAGACGAGGGTGATCCGGTTCCAAACTGAACCTCCCAGTTTTCGATATCGCTGTTGTCGAGATAAGGCAGCATGAGCGATAATGTAAAAATGGAGTCCATCGGAGCAAGGTTGTACGAAATGCTGTCGATATAAGCGCCGTCGTTGCTGAACAAACCAAGCGTTTCAACCCGTTTGTTGAGGCCGAACTCAAAATCGCCTACTGCACCAAATACATTGGGGAATTCACGCTGGAAGTTCGCAAGTTTTTGACACAAAATAATGTAGTTTCTTGGTTCGATCACAGCTTCAGGGATTTTGTAAAAGTGTTTTGAATCCGTAAAGTACCAGTCTTTTAAATTGACAGGAGTGTCAGAATAATTATATAACTCAACCCAATCCCCGGTTTTGGTATTGTTTGGGCTGATTTCGTTGATTATGATCTTTCCCGCGAAAGGGTGGGTGTATGGTTCGAAAACAGCTTTTATATGGTAAGGATTTTCGTTGTCGGGCATTATAGTCGCTTCCAGGCTTTGGTCAATATCGATGCCTTCCCAGTGTGAAAACCGGTAACCAAAATTTGGAACGGCTTTGATCCCGATGGGGTAGTTTTTAAAATAATGCCCTTTAAACCCGTTTTCAGTTACTTTTACAAAATCGTTTATCAAAATATGCCCGCCTGTATTGGTCGTAGCATTGAACTCGACCAACTTTCCAGTGTCAAACTTTTCCATCAAAAACATCCTGATGTAGTAGGGGCGATTGAGCGCAAACTTACGCATTATATCAACGTGGGCGTTCCAGGTATTTTCCTTCAGCCTCCAGCGTTCGAGGTGCCGCGGCATTTCCGGCAACAGGTTTAGATACATCTGATCGATCTTCTGAATGACCCTTGTGCTGTTAAAAGTGGCATTCAGGTGATCGGAAAACCGGGTGACGAACTGCGCTTCAAATTCCGGGTTTTCCAACAACTTTCTCAACAGAAATGTACTCCAGGGCGGATTTGGCCATGAAGGACCGTCGGTGGCAGTGTGAAAAGCGAGGCTGTTGTTTTTGTAAGCAGAGGCATTGTGCAAACCGAAGCCCCAGTCTGTGTCGTAAAGAATCCAGCGCCAGCGGCCATCGGGGGTTTGCGGACGCCAGAATTTGATGTTGCCACCTGCATCGCCATTGTCAAAATAAATCTGGGCGATCTGGTAATCCATAAAATTTTCAACATCCATCAGCGACTGGATATAAGCATAGTTTTCGGGATTGCTCAGGGAATTGTTCGCCAGAAAATTCAGCATTTTGCGATAATGCAGTGTGCTGCCTTTTTTGAGTGTCATCCGGTGTTCGATCAGATCAATGCTGTCTTTGTCAAAACCCGTATGATCTGCAATGAAGTAGCGGTTTACTTTTTCGCGCAGGTTGTAAATACCCCAATATTCTCCGTTGAGATACAAATGAGCAGGCTGGTAGTCTTGTTTTTCAATGTCGCATTCGTCGAGCAACGAAGTCATCAACGCATCCCGGAAATGAGCACGCCCCCAGTCGCTCCCGGAGTTACGCAACACCAGGAACTTGAATTTGTCCAACCCCTCTTTCCCGAAAATCGGGTGGTTTATCCTTTTTTTTCCGTAACGGTCGCGGGCTATTATGGCAATTGATTTTTGTGGAAACAACCGGCTCACCCCACCGAACAACCGGAAACCTGATACGCTGTTGAACTGACACTTTCCGTTGGGTTCAAATATCTCGGTATTGATGCGCACTTCCTTCCGGCTCCAAAAATTGGCGCCTTCCATTTTCCAGTAAGAATCATTTGCCTTGGGGCCTTTGACATAAAGGCCGGTCTCCGGATCAAAAAGGATGGATGAAGTAATGCCTATCGACACGACAGGAATCGTCGTTTCTGGTTCATTGATAAAAAAAGTGTGGCCAACGATTTTGCTCCGGAGCTTTCCACGATATGCTTTTGCGCGGATGATCGTGGTCTTGGTAATTTCTATCGGAGATTTGTATTCTCTCGACCTGTGCGTAGGTGTACTGCCGTCGGTGGTGTAAAAAATTCTCGCTCCCGGTGAGAATAATTCCAGCAGAAGGGGTTCGTTGTAAAATCCGCCGGTCAGTGAGAATTCCAGTTCCAGCCAGATCGGTTTGTCTTTTTTTTGGGCATCCGGATGAGCAATAATTGCAGGATGGTCACCACTGCCCGAGGGGACATTGGCCGGTTGCTGGCCGGTAGCAATTTGGCCGGAGATCAAAAGTATAAAGAGGAGTATAAGTCTATTGCCCAAATTAAAGTTCTTTTGTGAGCGGAGCGTTTTTTCTATTAATATGTTTGTTACACGTTTATAAAACTAAAAAGCGCTCCAAAAATACGTGTATAAACGCAACAGTTCAAATAGCGGTTTCAAAAAGTGATTTTTAAATACAGGGTTGGGATCATCCCCGCCACCCGTCTATGGTAAAATTTTGCAGGGAAGTATTTGGCCGCATACATGTAGATTTTATTGAAGTTTGAAAATTGTCGGGGTATCGGGTTTATGTCGTATTTTTAGCTCCTGAAATTTTACAAAGAGATAAAAAAGGTAGGTATGTACAGCGTTTTTTGCTCTTTCATGCTTCGGATACTGGGTTGGAAAATAACGGGCGAATATCCGGGTAGAATCCGAAAATGTATCTATGTTGTGATTCCGCATACTTCCAATTGGGATTTTCCGCTGGGATTGTTAGTGCGGGGCACATTGAAACAAAACATATCTTTTTTTGCAAAAGATTCTCTGTTCCGTTTTCCCGTCGGCGGTCTTTTCAGGTGGCTTGGAGGCATCCCGGTTGATCGCTCCAAAAGCACTAATTTTGTCGATGCTGTCATAAATATGTACAACGATCGTGACGACTTGCTGACTGTGATCTCGCCGGAAGGAACCCGTAGCAAGGTAGAATCTTTGAAAACCGGTTTTTATTACATTGCAAAAGGAGCCAATATTCCGGTCATATTATGCCGGTTCGACTACGGGAAAAAGGAGATCCATTTTGCAAAACCGTTTTATCCCACAGATGACAAAGAAGCGGATTTTAGATTTTTCTACAATTATTTTAAAGGCGTAAAAGGAAAAAACCCCGAACTTGGCTGGCCGTGAAATGCACTGCTCCTTTGAAAGGGGGATGATCCCGCACCCCAGGTCGGGATCATCCCCACATCCACAATAATTCATCAACAATGAAATTCAAATTCATCTACACCTTATTCATCTTTTTTCTCTGCTCTGTTTTTTTTATGGCCAGCAAAGATGGCCGGGCATTCAGCCAGGGTGCAGGCAATACCGGCGCTCCGGGCGATGAGACAAACAGCAATGGTTCGCCGAAAACCTGCCAGTCATGCCACGCTACCAGCTCTGCGATCCAGGTATTGCTCGATATCGAAGTACGTGATAATTCCGGAAATCCGGTTTCGGAATACATGCCCGGGCAAACTTACGAGGTACAAGTCACGCTACATTCCCTTGGCCAGGCAACCCCCGCAGGATACGGGTTTCAAATGCTTTGCCTGAAAGCTCCGCATGGCCAGCCAGGCGAAAACTGGCAATCATTTTCCAACCCCGCAGAAAATGTACGCATTGCCATAGCTTCGTCAAACGGCAGGCAATACGCGGAGCACAAAGGCCCCAGCGCAACCAATGAATTTGTGGTGGAATGGACTGCTCCCGCTGCGGGAACCGGAACCATCACTTTTTACGCCTGCGGCAATGGCGTAAACCTAAACAACAACTCCGGCGGAGATAACGCCGCCTGCAATTTTATGGAACTGGATGAAGGCGGGATCTTGTCCGTTGAGATTCTTGAAGAGCCTATATCAATGAGTATTTTCCCAAATCCGGTCGGCGATTTTTTACATATCAAAATCGACAGTGGCGAATCGGGTGTATATGATTGGCGGATTTTTAACCTGGAAGGGCGACTGGTAAAATCCGGACGATTTGAGTTGTCAAATAGTGAAAAAAGAAAAAGTATGGATGTCGGTGATCTGGCAAGTGGATACTACTTCTTCCGACTTGGTAATGGCGAGAATGTGGCGAGCAGAAAGTTGGTGAAGTGGTAAAACTAAAGTTTTGGAAAGTGTTATTGATTGACTTGGCATGTTTAGCAACTTCGAGGTTACTTCAATTATTCCATTAGAATTAGTTTGTCAATGGTAATTAATGTTTGATCCGCCTCCAGCTTCCAAAAATAAAATCCCGGCGGAATATTTTGCAAATCAATATTCAAATCATCATAGGAAAGATTTAAGGTTTTGGCATGAACGATTTGCCCGTTTGTTGACATCAAAGTCCATGTCAAGTTATGTTCATTTGCAGGTTTGTCGAAAGTTAAGGCTACAAAATTTTTTGCAGGATTCGGATATAATAAAATACTGGAACCGGCAAGGTCAGCGGTATTGATATTTGAAACAAAATCAACAAATATGCAAAACTCCCGCTCACAGTTATTCGCATCCGTAACGGTCAAATCATAATTGCCTGGAAGCAAATTTTCAAGAATCAAAACAGTATCACCGGTATTCCAAAATAGGGAATAAGGAGGGATACCGCCTGAAATGGATTCGATGCTTATACCACCATCCATACTGCCAATCGTTGAAGCATTGCTTACGATAAAATCAATTTCAATTTGTGGCAGTTCGGAGAGCATAACTTCAAAAACCTGGTTTTGATTCACCGAATCACTCACTGTGACGGAATAAATACCTGCAATCAGGCTATCAACATCCTGGCCTGTTTCATTTCCATTTTCCCATTGAAAGACAAAAGGTCAGGTGGGTTTATCCATGAACAAGTATACAACTTGCCTCATCGGTTCACTCTTTCTCCATCCTGCTTTTAAGGATTTTTGCAAACGAGCGCATCCTGATCTCCTCCAAAGTCAGGCCGGTTGCCAGCACTTCTTCCTCGCTGATCGCTCCGCAGTTCAAGGCGCTGAGAAAATAATTCAGCAAACCCTGGCCGGTGGCGGCATCGTCGAAAACATCGCCGATAAGTGTGGCTCGCGCCGCTTTTTCCACAAAGGTTTTTAGCCGGCTAACAGCATCATCATAGCTTTCCAGGAAAAAAGCAAACACCGCAGCGTAACGCGCCGGAAGCTGCGCAGGATGTAAGTCCCAGCCCTGGTAAAATCCATTCCACAGCGAATGCCGCACGTGACGGTAGCTTTTGTGCCAGGCATTGTGGACGACGGTTTGGTTTTCCCTTCGTTGAGCCTCCGTCAGATTGTCGTCGCGATGCGGCCCGATGGGCATGGTGTTGGTGGCGCCATCGGAAAGCCAGATGCCGGTATGTGCCAGCGCGACTTTTGTTACATGGTGAGCAAAATCGCAAACCGGATGATCCATCTCCTGGTACTTGGCGGTGATGTTGCAGGAAGCAGTATAATCATAGGTGCCGAAATGTGTAGCGATCAAACGGTTATCGCTTGCTTTGATGAACCTTCGCAGCGGATTGGTACCGTTCCTGTCCATAATGGATTGCGTGGTTTCCACCATCATTTCCATTTTCAGGGTACGGTCGGGAAGGTTGAATTCTTCCTCGAGCGCTTCAAAGAAATACACCAAGGCCTCCACCTGTTCCACGATGGTCACTTTGGGCAACATGACCACGAAGTTTTCCGGCAGCTTTTCTTTTGTAATTTCAAAAAGCGCTGTTAAAAAAAGGTCTAAAGTTCGCAATCCTCTTTCTTTGTGTTCTTCGGTGAAGGGTTTGATCCGGATGCCGATAAAAGCAGGCAAAGTCCCTAATTCCATGCCTTTGGCCACTTCGTTGGCTGCCTGGATGGCAATGCGGTCTTCTTCCTCATCAGGCCTGTTGCCAAAGCCATCTTCAAAATCGATCCTGAAATCCTCAACTGCTTCGGTTCTCAGTTTTTGAACGACTTTTTGGTAAACATCGAACGGCAGGCGAGCGGGGTGTTTTTTCCTTTCCGGCGCAGGCATGGTTTTCATAAACTCTTCCAGGGTTTTGGTTTCAACAGGATCAGCAGGTAGTTGATCCGCGCCTTCCAGTTGGAAAGCCTTGCCAAATACGACAAAATCCGGGGCATAAGTCAACAGCGATTGCAATGCTTTTTCACCGAGCAGTTGAGCGGTGTTGTGCTTAAAAAGATCGGCGCCGCCGTAAACCGTGTGTACCGGCTGCCGGTCGGGACGGTCGCCGGGATAGGCTTTTTGAAAGGCCAGGTTGGCGTCGCGGAGCTTTGAAAAGATCATGGATTTTTTGAAAGGAGGGATGCTTAATTTCATATTATAATGAATGTTTGTACCATCCCGCTAAATCTTAGCGGAAAACATAATAGTTTTTCCTTTTTCCTTTTGTTCCCTTTTCCCGACTGCATCGGGAAAAGAGCACAAAAGTTTTTTTAAAAAATAAATAATTGCAAAGTTGTTGACCGTCCAACCAGTCCAGGGTCTATCGGAGTATCAACTGCCGCGATAAGTCGAATACCCGAAAGGATTCAGCAGCAGGGGTACATGGTAATGGCTGTTGTCAAAAACCGTAAATTGAATGCTCACTTCAGGATAAAAACCTTTGGCACCGGATTTTTCAAAATAATTGCCCGTTTCGAAAACGATTTGGTAACCATCGGGTGAAAGGGTTTTCCAGGCTGGCAACAGGTCGCCGACCCGACCATCGCTGTCTGTCAAACCCACCGCCAACGACTGCCATTGATTGTGCTTCTTACTTTGCAAACGCACGAGAATCCCCGCGCCCGGAAAGCCTTTTGAAGTATCCAAAACATGCGTTGTGATCTGGCTTCGTTTGGTTGATGAAATATCCCCGATCAGCTTTTGCAAGCGGATCAAAGTGATCTTTTGCTGTTCGCCCATCGCGACGAGCAGCTCTTCATCCGGTTGGTTTTTCAGGCGTGCTTCGGCTAATTGCAGCATTTCGTCCGCGCTTTTCCCGGTAGCGCAAACGATAAAAATGAATCCGAATTTTTCTTCATAAGCCTGATTGGCTTTCGCCAGTTTTTCAAGGATTCCGGGAGTTGCGGCTTTTATCCCTGACTGTTCGGCAGATGCCCATTCTTTTGTGGATGCAAACTTTTTTTGAAGTGATGCCATATCACCGATCCTGGGATGCTGGCTGAATGCCTCGAGCCAGTCTTTTTCAACACATTCGCCATACCAGGCATCGTTCGCTTTTTGAAAAAAGGCATTTTCGTCCTGAAAAGGAAAATGGTCGATCATGGCATCTATCCAACGTTGCGAGCCACAGCATTTCAGCATTTCCGCTTTTGCAATTTCAGGATTTAATTGATTGAATTCGTTAAAAGTCATAGGCGTTGAATGGGTTGTATTTGTAACGGCGAATTCATTCGCCGACAATTCATTGGGATGTCGGCGAATGAATTCGCCGTTACACCACCAGCACACGTAATTTTCATTCAAGCAATGCGCCTTGTTCGATCCAGCAGCGGAGCAGATCGCGTTCTTCAGGGGTCATCCCGGATTTGTTGTTCGGCGGCATTGTTTTCGTCAACACCACCCGCTGCATGATCTTGTCGGTCAGTTTTGTAATATCTTCGGGCGTATCGTACACCACGCCATTCGGTGGCGCAGCCCAGTCTTCATCGGTGGGTTTTGCAGAATGACAAGTGGTGCATCGCTCCACGAAGATCGGATAAATTTGCGCAAAGCTCACCTCCGATTTGCACGATTCTGTATTCGCTTGCGGAGCAGTGATGAAAGCCACTGCGAGCAAAAGTAAAACCGAAACCGGCAATACCAAAACGGACAGCCGCCCCTGTTCCCTCAAATTTAAGTAATGTTTTACTCCTGCGCTTCCTAAGGAGATAGCCGCCAGCACAGCCCATTGGTATTCATGGCCGAAAGTGCCCGGAAAGTGATTGCTGATCATTGTGAAAAGCACCGGAAGGGTTAAATAATTGTTGTGCAAAGAGCGCATCCCTGCGCGTTTTCCAAGCCTGGCATCCAATGGCGTTTTATCTTTTGCAGCCTTGACCATAGCTTTTTGAGCAGGAATGATGACAAAAAAAACATTGGCGGCCATCAGCGTTCCCAGCATGGCGCCGAAGTGTATATAAGCCGCACGGCCACTGAAAACCTGGCTGTAAAACCATGCAAAGGCCGTTGCCAACACAAAGCCGATGATAGACAACCAGACCCCGTTTTTTACTAAAGGTGTTTTGCACAGAAGATCATACACCAACCAGGCTGCCGCAAATGATCCCATGCCGATGACCACGCCCGTCCACGGCGAAATATCCAAGACATTTTTATCGATGAGAAATGCTGTCGCATTGAAATAATACACCACAAAGAGCAATGCAATACCGCTCAACCATGTGAAGTAAGCTTCGTATTTGAACCAATGCAGTTCGGAAGGGATTTTTTCAGGCGCTGTTTTATATTTTTCCAGATAATAAAAACCGCCACCATGCACCGCCCAGAGATTTCCGGCAAGTTCGTCGCGCAGGTTTTTTGTGCGATTCAATGCGTTTTCCAAAAAAACAAAATAGAAAGAAGCGCCGATCCAGGCTATCCCGAAAGTAATGTGCATCAAGCGGATGACCATATTCATCCACTCCCGGAAATGAGCTTCGTAAACAGAACCTTTAATTTGGGTGTAAAAAACAAGCAGGATAGCGATCACAGCGAGTACAATGCCGAAATAAACAAATCCTTTTGCGTAGCCAAACCTGCGCAACATTGCTGCATTTTCCGGGCTTTGATACGCTTTGTATTGTCGCAAAATGCCTTCCAGCCGATAGGTCAAATAAACCAGCAACAATAAAATGATGCCTGCAAAAAGATATGTGAACGCCCATCCCATGGCTCAAATAAGGATTTTTCCAAAGAGCCTCAACCGACTTACTCCGCCATCCGGGTAGATATTCAGACGGACATGGGTGACGGCGTCGTGCGGCTCAATTTCAATATAAAAATGCTCCCTGTCGGCTTCGAGTTTTTGTCTTTTCAAAAGCGGAAACCAGGTGACTTTGTTGTCCAAAACCGCATCATCATCCGCACTGACGCAGGCTTCGATCATGCAAGTGTCGGGATAATTTCCTTTGAAATGTCTGGTATCCACGATGATGCGGTTGATGTGGCCTTTAGCCGCGAGTTTTATGATCACCCAATCGCAGTTGTCGGGGATCCGGCAGCGTTTGGTTTCCCAGCCATCGCCCATGTTCACGCCCCGTCCGGGCATGATGAGGTTGTCCATCGAGCTGAAAAACATGTCGTTGCAACGGATTGTTCTTCCACCGTTGATGGCTGCGGCGAGGTCGATTTCCTCATCCGGGTTTGCAGTTTTCCAGTTTTTAAAAACGATCCCGTAAACGCGAAAACGCGCTACCCCGCCATCCGGGTATATTTGCAGGCGCAGGTGAGAAAACACCTCGTTGTTGATACTGTCAAAAAAGTTCTGGCTTCCGGGTTGTAACGGACTTTTGGGTAGAAGCTCTTGCCATTGAATTTGTTCGGCAATGATTTCAGCTTCGGAAGGAGAATGATCGAGTAAAACACCTTCGACGGAAGCCTGGAGCGGCGCATTTCCCAAAAAATGGTTGGTGTCGATATCAAAACCGTAAATCGAACCTGAGGTCGCCAGCTCGATCACACACCAGTCGTTTCCGGGATTTCGTTTCCGTCTCGACTCCCAGCCGTCCATCCATTTGCCTCGGTCGGTGTATTTATCCGGGATGTAAATCCCTCTGCCGGGTTTGATCAGGTTTTCCTTTTCAGCAAAAAAATCGTCGGTAGCGTACAGCACTTTTCCACCCAAACGCGCTGCGGCCAGGTCGGTATATTGGCTGTATTTTGAATGTGTGTTTACAACATTTACCATTTTTGCAAAATTATTTTCCCTTCGTTTTTTTGATGAAATTGGTTGTGATCGAAAACTTTATAACCGTTCACAAAAGTTTGTTTTACGACGCCGGAAAGTTGGCGGTTCAAATACGGCGTTATTTTATGTTTGTGAAAAACGGCATTTTCAGAAACGACAAAGGTTTCATCGGGAGCCCAAATTACAAAATCCGCATCATAGCCCGTTGCGATCCGGCCTTTTCTGTGGTCCAGACCTAAAAACTGCGCTGGCTTTTCCGTGAGCAACGGGATAAAATTTTCGAGGTTTAATTTTTCTTGCAACGCCGTCCAGGCAGCCGGGAGGAGAAATTGCAATCCTGCAATTCCGCCCCAGGCTTTTTCCAGATTTCCGGTTTTCAGGGCTTTCAAATCCGGAGGAGCGGGCGAGTGGTCTGTTGTCAAAAAATCAATTACGCCGTTTGCAATTGCGTTTTTCAGTTGCTCATTGTTAGATTTCTCGCGGATGGGCGGCGTGCATTTGAAGCGGGGATCGCCGTCGGGAATTTCCTCTGTGTTGAATAGCAAATAATGCGGGCAGGTTTCGACGGTTATGGGCAAACCGGCTTTTTTGGCGACGATAATATCATCGAGCGCTTCTGCTGATGAAAGGTGGACGATGTGGATTTTGCAATCAAATTTTTTGCACAATTTTATCATCAATTTCACGGCGTTGTTCTCCCACGATCTTGGCCGGGAGTTCAGGAAAGCTGGGTAACTGGAGGGGTTCTCAACTAATTTTTTTTGCCTTTCAACATTGTATTCATCCAGTTCGCAATGCACCAGGAGCGGGATGTTGTATTTTGAAATAACGGCCATTCCTTTTTCCAGATCGGCCTCGGTCACATTTGGAAAATCGTCGATCCCGGAATGCGTCAGAAATGCCTTGATCCCCAAAACGCCAGCCTGGATCAACCCTTCCAGTTGATCGGTATTTCCCGGAACGATCCCCCCGTAAAAACCGCAATTTGAATTTAGTTTTCCTTCGGCGGCTTGCAATTTCAGGTTTAAAAATTCTTTTGAAATGGTTACTGGGTTTGAGTTCAAAGGCATATCGACAATGGTGGTGATGCCTCCGGCAGCGGCGGCTAGGGTTCCGCTTTCAAAGCCTTCCCAATTTGTTCTTCCGGGTTCGTTGATGTGCACATGCGCGTCGATTACGCCGGGCATGAGGATGTTTTCGCCCGTATCCTCAAAGTTGCCGCTTGAAGGAATTACTTTCCCGGATTCTATTTTTGCAATTGATCCGTCCTGAACAAAAATCGTCGCTTCCTGGAATTTATGGTCAATCCAGCAGTTTTTGGAATAGATAGTTAGTGTCTGACCGAAAACGTCAATTTGGTCAACTCTGGCTATTTGCGATTGTTG
>CAZKDA010000117.1:0-14447 GCA_964551455.1 uncultured Saprospiraceae bacterium | reverse complement strand
ATAACAATAAAAATATCCACATTATGAAAAAGATATTCCCTCTTTTATTGCTTCTCTGGGTCAGTTTTACCCCATCTTGTTTCAAAATTGATATAAAACCGGACGAGCCGAAAATGCCTCCACTCACCACCGAAGGTCGCAATACCTTCGGCTGTTATATCAATGGCGAACCCTGGGTAGCGGACGTGCCTTTTGGGGCCGGGTTTTCGGGGGTGAAGAAACTTGAGGCTTTTTATCACCCAATTATTGTGAATCCTCCGCGAGAATATTACTTTGCTATACGTGCCAGAAGGACAAATAAGGACGGTTCCTTAGATCAAACTATTATTATTGAAATCGAAAACGTACAGGATGAAGGAACTTATGAGATTATCTTTAGAGATGAGTTATATGATGATGTCAATTATAACTGTATAGAAAGGTTTTTTGAATTAGACACTTTTTCATTTCATGAAGTAAACCTAACCAGATTCGATACACTTGCAAAGATTGCATCCGGCACTTTTTCTTTTACTGCAATCAATCAAGATTGTAATGATACCCTTTTGGTCACTGATGGTAGGTTTGATGATATATATAAACCTTAAAATAAAAAAAGCAGCGGCTGCCACCGCTGCTCCGCAAAAATTTTATAACCATAAAACTTTTACTAATGAAAATTCTTAAACCCACCCTTCTTGGGCTATGCAACCTGCTTGGTTTCAGCCTTACTCTTCACGCACAGGTACAAATCACGGAAAGTACCCCTTTGCAAGAACAGATCGAAGATGCGCTCGCTCCGCTGGATATGAGCGCCGTAACCACACAGATTCTCTACGACAAAGGTATGGATTTTTATGATTGGACAAAATTTGGTGACAGCCTATTTCCTGATAGCCTTGCTACTACTGCCGACAGCTGGGGCTGGCACTTCGCACAGTTGATCAGTTCCTGCCTAGACGAGTACGACCCTTTGCCCGACCCGGACGGCTATATGAGCATTATGTCGGCGCTCAATGCATCTTCTACAACTATCCCGATTGCCAGTATGTTGGTGGATTATCATCGCTTCCACCCGGATGCCATTGGCCTCGGCCTGCTGACCTACGATTCCATCAACCAGACTTTTCATAACGTAACAGGGCAAAACCCGTATTTGCGCGATACCTTTTTTGTGGCGACCCTGCTGGGCAGGGAAGTATATGCGGGCACGATAGACATTGTGATGCCCGACAGTTTGCAAATAGGCAATCTTCCCACTCCGGATAGCATGGAAATTGACCTGGGGCAGGGCTGGACAACAGTCGGCTACAACCAGACTATCCCGGTCACCTATGCAGCGGGAGAGCAATATATTTCCCTGCGATTTAACCTTTCCGATGGTAGTCAATGGTACGCCAAAACAAGCCTTACCGTTCATCCGGTTATTGCCGAATCTTCGCCGCCAAGTAACGGAGAATATTCGTTCACCCCCGATCAAACCATCTCGGAGGTAAATGGCGCAAGTTTTAATATCTTTTATGGAAACGATTGTGAAAAACTCCTCAAGCCTTTTATTTTTATCGAAGGGTTTAATCCTAGTCAGTTTGATATACGTTGGCAAGATATGCGAAGAATTTTATGGGCAGAATCTTTAAATGGGCAAAACATCGTCACCCCAACTGGCAATACAGCCTGGCAGGATTTGTACAACGAAGGTTATGACCTGATCTACGTGGATTTCGATGACGGAGCGGGTGATATTTTTTTCAACGCGGGTGTCGTAGAAGATATCATCGAATGGGTAAATGACGAGAAAGCATCGAACGGGAGCCTTGAAAAGAACATCGTCCTGGGAGCCAGTATGGGAGGAGTTATAGGCTACCGGGCATTGCGGACTATGGAAATTAGTAATGAAGATCATCAAACCGAGTATTTTATATCTTACGACAGTCCAATGTATGGAGCGAATGTGCCTTTGGGTTTGCAATATATGGTAAAATACTTAGGAGATTTTACGCTGCTTCAGCTTCCAAACCTTCCCCCGATAAAATTAAAATTTGTAGTATCCTCATTAGGAGATTCAGAGGATGTTTTACTGAGTCCCGCCGCAAAGCAGATGTTGTATTATCACGCTTATGCTCCTGGTATTACCGCATGGCATGATAACTTTTATACGGCTTTGCATGCAGACGGCCCGCTGGAAGTAAAGCATATTGCTATAAGCAATGGTTCATCCATAGGTGAAAACCAGGTGCTTTCTCCGGGTGAACAGTATTTGAAGTTTGAAGGCGAGACAAATATTCCTGCTATAGAAGATATATTAGCGAGCTTAAAAATCGAATATTCAGAAGTTTATGCTATGAATCCTCCGACTTCTCCATGGAAAGTTTTGTATAAACACAAGATAAAAAAGAAAATCTTGAACACTTGGCTTACCGAAACTGTAGAAGTTAAAAATACTACTTTTTCGAAACTATATGATTCGGCTCCCGGAGGAGTTTCCAATTTATCGTTAGATGATGCTTTAGATGATGAATCATTGTCAATTTTTGTTCTTTTCTTTAACATTTTTGAAGCGAATCTAAGCCTGTCAAATTCAGGCGCTTTTGGTTTTATACCGACTGTCAGTGCGCTAAATATCGCCGGCAACCCTGACCCGATGACAGACCTCGAAGGAGATTGCAGTGGTAACAATTTGTATCGTTGTTTTGCTTCAACGGATGATTCGGTAATATTACCTTATACCATGAGCGGAGAACACAACCAGGATCATGTTTCTTTAAATTCCGACATCGCAACTTTTCTACTTTACTTTTATAAAAAAGGAAGCAATGGAAGCGAAATAAATCCATTGACCGACAGAACGTTTAATTTTGGAGAAACGGATGAAGAGTTGGAAATCGATTTGAACGTTTTAAAATACTATTCAACGATTGACCTTATTGATTTTAATTTACTCGTTGAGGAACAAGGCCAGTTGTGGGTGAATAGAGATGACCGTATAGACTTTACTGATATTCAGGATAATCCTCTTAATAATTCTTCCTATCATTTTGATTTATACATAGCGAAAAATATCTGCAACTCCACAAACACTACGGTTACGATCCAATCAGGAGGCGAATTAGTAGTAGGCGATTGGAATGGCTCCACCAATACAGCAAGTGTTTTTGTGGAAGATGGCGCTACTTTGTTGATAAAAGACGGAGGGTTTGTTTCGGTAGATAAAGACTCAGAGATAGTAATAAATGATGGAGGAAAATTGAAAATTGAGGAAGGCGGAAAATTGAGAGCAACTCTCGGGGCACAAATCGTGGTGGAAGAAGGAGGAAGTATCGAGATCGACGAAGGCGCTGAAATCGACCTTTGGTGGGCGGCCTCCACCATCCACATCAAAAAAGGTGGCGAGCTGATCATCAACGGCGAATTCGATTTTGGCGGAGCCGGTTTTTTCCAGTTTGACGAAGATCATATCCTGACCCTCAATGCGGATTTTGTCCTGCATGGCCAAGGCGACCGATTCATCCGGCTGAATGAAAATGCAGAATTAAAGATCGGAGATCGTTTGATCGAATTGAAAAGCGGCAAAGTGGAATACGCCGCAAACGCGAGTATCAGCGTTGGAGCGGGTAGCGTGTTTACATAGGGAGTGAATTTCATTGGCACGGCTATAACCGGCGAACCCGACGCCAATGATGCTTTTTCAATAGGAGAGGCATCAGACATCACTATCCTTGCCTGTTCTTTTGAAACCCTTTCTTCCGGAATAAACGCGGTTAATAATTATGCAGCTGCATACTTCCAGGTTTATAATAGCCGGTTTGAAGACTGTTCGGTTGGAATATTTGCAAATGAATTCGAAAATATCCACATCGTTGAAACAGAATTTCTAGACGTAACCTTGTCCGGCTCGCAAGCCGTTTGGTTTGTAGATGTAAACCGCGCCGGACTGACTTCCTGTACGGTCGAAGGATTTGAAACAAATACTGAGGATGTAGGTGCGCTTTATCTCTGGAACATTGGAAATATGTACCTGGCAGGCACGGACATTATAGAAAATAAAGTCGGCGTCTATATGGAGGATGTCACTGCACTCCGGATTTTCGGCGGTGAGATATCCGGAAACGACATAGGCATCAAAGCCCCCTTTAACGGATTTTCCGGCGGCGCAAATATTTCCAATATTTTTCTGTTTTCGCATGCAAAAGTCAACAACAACGATATTGGTATCAAGGTAGAAAAAGGAGGAGAGATCGATGAAGATGAATATTATGGCATGGTGCTGATGGATTGCGCCGAATTGTATGGCAACGAAGTCGGGATCACGGGTGAGGACGTTATCCTCCAGATCGACGCATATATGAACTGCGGATGCGATGACCCGGAGCTATTGCGCCCTAATAAAATTCACGGAAACGGTCTTCATTTTGATATATGTTATGTTGATTTAAGCGATGAAATAAGTGACAATGTACCCGCTTCAGGAAATTATTGGGGTGGCACCACCGATCCCGGAGATGTCTCGTCCAAAATCCATGTAAAAAAGAACAATGTAGGAACAGGTTGTATTACTCCTGGTCATATTTTGGATCTGGGTGAGATGATTGCAGACGAACCGACGGGCTGCGATGACGGCGGCCTGGCAGAACCTCACGAACAACCTCATACTGTTAATCCTGGCTTTACCGGCAACGAAAGCGAAGAGTGTATCGTGGAGATCGATGAAACGGAAATCGAAGTACATGAAGAATTCATAGACGCTTACGACCACTTTCGCGGAGGCTGGCATACACTTGCCGGTCAGAAATTTGCACCGATCGCATCCATCACAGGAAGCGACCATCTCAACGCATCGTCTATGTGCAAGCAATAC
Source organism: uncultured Saprospiraceae bacterium (assembly GCA_964551455.1). Classification (GTDB taxonomy): domain Bacteria; phylum Bacteroidota; class Bacteroidia; order Chitinophagales; family Saprospiraceae; genus JAHDHW01. The sequence continues at coordinate 9,613 of CAZKDA010000117.1, read as the reverse complement.
ATCAACGTCGCCAAAGTAATGGCTCGCGGTATGCCAGCGTTGGCTTTGCCAACTGATGAGCATGATGATGTTACAGAATCTGAGGATAAGGTTTCAGCGCTGAAGGCCGATTCTGAAAAGGATGCTTTCAACATGAAGGTATATCCCAATCCTGCGAAATCTCAATTTACGATTGAATTGTCGGAAGGAAAATATACGATCAGGATCATCGATTTTTTAGGTGTCGAAAGATATTCAACGAAAGCAAATTCATACCTTGTGGTGTCCACCTCTGGATGGCCGTCAGGTATTTATTGGATTGAGGCCCGCCCGTATGACCCGCATGATAGGGTCGGGCGGGTGGTTGATCTGCAATCGGAAAAGTTTACAGGTGGGAAAGTGGTGGTGCAGTGAGCAAAGGGTAATTATACTTCGTCCTGATTCCCGCTTTTGGAGTGTAACTCTCCAAAAAGCGGGACAGCCGAAGCATACCGCGTACTGTGGTATGCTGGTATTCGACAAACTTACCGGTGTGCAGTATAAGTATAAGATTTGTTCAACACCGGTTTTTGAATGAACAGAGAGTTTTTTATCAATATCTTTTTTTTGGTTTTGATCAATCTGCTGATCAAGCCTTTTTTCATTTTTGGAATAGATCGCACGGTTCAGAATGTGGTCGGGGCTGAAACCTACGGGATATATTTTGCTTTGCTGAACTTCACTTATTTGTTGCAAATATTCAGCGACTTTGGGATCACCGGGTTCAACAGCCGGAATATCGCCCGCCACAACCAGCTCCTGGATAAATATTTTCCGAACATCCTTGTTGCAAAATTCCTCCTGGGGATCGTTTACCTCGTTTTTACTTTTGCCATCGCGTGGTTGGCGGGTTATGGCATGTACTTTTACCTCCTGGCATTCATGGCCGTCAACCAGTTGCTGATCTCATTGATCTTTTATTTCCGTTCAAACATTTCAGGGCTGGCCATGTACCGTACCGATAGTTTTTTATCTGCTTTTGATAAGCTCCTGATGATAATCGTATGCGGTGTTTTGCTTTGGATTCCGCCATTCAAAGACCATTTCAAAATCGAATATTTCATTTATGCGCAAACCGCAACTTTATCGCTGACCGCCTTGCTGGCATTTTCCATCATCAACAAACATTTAAAAAAACTCGCTTTTGTATTCAATCCGGCTTTTGTCAGGTTGATCTTCAAAGAAAGTTATCCGTATGCGCTGGTTGTTTTCCTGATGACGGCTTACACCCGGATCGACGGAGTGATGATCGAAAGGATGCTGCCGGACGGCGCTTTCGAGGCGGGGGTTTATGCTTCTGCGTATCGGTTGCTGGATGCGAGCAATATGTTTGCTTTTCTTTTTGCAGGATTGCTTTTGCCTATGTTTTCCCGAATCATAAAAAAAGGGGAAAGTATTCAAGGGCTGTTGCAACTCAGTTTTCAAATGATCTGGGCAGGATCGGTCACGCTGGTGGTCGCTACCTGTTTCAACAGCCGGGAGATCATGGTTTTTTTGTATAATGATGCAACCTTTTATTGGGGGAATGTACTACAATATTTGATGATAAGTTTTGTAGCGTTGAGCGGAATACAGGTATTCGGGACCTTGCTTACCGCCAATGGCAGCCTGATGAAAATGAATATCATTTTTGTGATAGGAGTTGTGGCCAATGTCATTTTGAACTACATTCTAATTCAGCAATACAAAGCCGGCGGAGCGGCAATAGCTACCGTCATTACACAGTTTTTTGTGCTGTCGGCACAGATCAAACTGGTAGCTTCGATGTTCAACCTAAAACCTGATATTGGCATCATTTCCAGGATCGGGACTTTTATTTTGGCCATAACCTTTGCCGGCTGGGGTGTAACCCAACTGGCCATATTCGACTGGAAAATTAATTTTATTGTCATCCACATCGCAGGGCTGGCGCTAGCTTTTGGTTTCAGGCTCATTGACATCGGGATGGTTAAAAATTTCCTGATCCCGGACAACGACTCTGAGCAAAAAACAGTGTAGCCCAATTGTGTTATCCATGTTTCCACAAAATCCGGTAAATGCAAAATCAAAAAATTAGCTTGTAAAATTCAACATTATTTTTAGTCTTATCTCAAATTGACTATCCGCAACTTGGGGTAAATTTACAACCACACTGTATATGTATATTTGAGTAAAAGCAGAATTAGCGGGTTTAGCACCCATTGGCTTTTTAATTATTTCAATCAGAGTATCTGCAACTTGGGGTAAATTTGAAGGTCATTTTTTCTACTTTTGCGCGAAAGATCAATCTTTATGGAGCAGAAAGACAATCTTCTGGGCGTGTTAAGCACCTTGTTAAAATGGAAAAAACAAATAATCCTTGTTTGTGCAATTACAGCCGTCGGAAGCGTTATCATCACCCTTTTTTTAGATAACTACTACGAATCCACCACCATTTTTTATGCTGCCAGCCCCGACCAGGCCTTGCCGGAACCCGTAGGCACAGAAGCTGGCGACCGGAAATATTACGGCGAACCAGAAGATATCGACCGCGTTTTGTCGATCGCCGAATCCAAAGAAATCGCGACCTACCTCATTAATAAATACAATCTTTATCAACATTACGACATTGACAGCACACATCGACTGGCACAACACAAAGTGAACAAAGTTTTCCGTTCGCACTATAATGTTAAAAAAAACAAATACGACGCCATCGAAATTTCAATTGAAGACAAAGATCCTGAACTCGCTGCCAGGATGGTCAACGATGCCCGCCAAAAAGTAGAACAGCTCGCCCAGGAACTGATCAAAAAAACAATAGACATCAAGATCAATACCTACAAACAAGGAATTTTGGACAAGGGCAAAGAACTGGAGATCATCGCCGATACCCTGATGAAGGTGCGTAATCAATACGCTGTTTACAACACCATCACGCAAAGCGAAGGGCTGACAGGGCTTATCGCAAAAACTAGCTCCACGCTCTCAAGGGAGCGCGCCCGCAGGGACATCCTGTCTGGCAACCAAAATATTCACCGCGACACCATCGCCATGATCAATGCCATGATCACCGGCATGGAAGAACAACTGAAATCACTGGATGTCATGCTGCACAATTTCAACCAGGGAGTCTCCAAAGTTGAGGTGTTAGAACAAATCCACAAGGAAGCCAGGGATCAGATGAGCCTCGACAAAGAGCGGCTGAAACAACTGGAAGCCCTCAAAAACTCTCACATCAATACTATTTTTATTGTGGAAGCGGGCGAAGTGCCTTTGTATAAATCCCGCCCGGTGCGTTCCATTATATGCCTTGCAGCCGTTTTCATAGCTTTTGTTTTGAGCGCCATTGCGGTGCTCATCCTTGATGTTTACAAAGACGTCAACTGGCGGGAACTGACCCATGCAAAATAATACGGCCATATCTTCCCTGTCCCGGCAAAACCTGTTGATCTTCAGGGTTTTTGCAGCGGTACTGCTCATCAGCATTTTTGCAGCGATTGCTTTTGAAGTTTATTTCGCAGTCATTGCTCCTGTGCTTTTGATGTTGGCTTATGCAACAATTGTCGATTTTCGGAAAGTATTTTTCCTGTTGATCGTATGTATTCCTTTATCCACAGAGTATTATTTTGAAAACGGCTTTGCCACTGATCTCCCTACCGAACCCCTGATGATCGGCCTGATGGGAGTCTATGGGATCTATGTTTTAAGACATGGCAGGGAAATGAGCGGCAGCTTCATCCGTCATCCGCTGACGCTGCTCCTTTTATTGCATCTTTTCTGGATATTCACCACCACTATTACTTCCAGTATTTTCTTTTTTTCGCTAAAATTTTCGCTGGCAAAGCTTTGGTACATCGTGGTTTTCTTTTTTATGGCGGGAAGTATTTTAAAAAAAGAAAATGACTTCAAAACCTTTTTCTGGTGTGTGCTCATACCCCTGCTTGCTACCGTTTTCATCATCTGGATACAACATGCGGCGCATGGATTTTCTTTCAAATCAGTTACCGGAATACTCGATCCCTTTTACCGCAATCATGTAAACTATGCGTCGTTGCTGGCCTTGTTCCTGCCGTTTGTCTGGTTTGCGAGAGGCTGGTATGCCTCCGGCAGCTTCAAACGCCGGTTTTTAAACTTCAGTGTAATTGTATTGCTGTTGGCGATACAACTTTCTTACACCCGTACGGCGTATGTTACATTGGTGATAGCTATCGGCGCTTATTTTATCATCAGGTGGAAAATAGTACGGCTGGCATTGGTCGCTTCGGTGGTTGTCACTGCAATAGGATTTGGTTATTTGGTTAAAAACAATACCTACCTTCAATTCGCACCTGATTATGAGCGCACTGTGACCCATCACAAGTTTGACAACCTCGTTACAGCTACCGTTGAAATGAAAGACATTTCGACCATGGAGCGATTTTACCGCTGGATAGCAGGGGTACGGATGGCAACGGATAAATTCCTGGTTGGCTTCGGCCCCGGCAATTTTTATAGTTTTTACAAATCCTACACCGTCAGCAGTTTCAGGACTTACGTCAGCGACAACCCTGAAAAATCGGGCATTCACAGCTATTTTCTGCTGATGCTGGTGGAGCAGGGATTGATCGGAATGTTCATTTTTATCGCCCTGAGTTTTTATGCGCTCATAAAAGGGGAACGGGTTTACCACGAATCCCAAAGCCCCGAACGCAAAGGAATTGTCATGGGCGTACTGCTTTCCCTTATCGTCATCAATGCCTTTCTTTTGATCAACGACATGATCGAAACGGACAAGATGGGATCATTCTTTTTTATCGGTCTGGCGGTGCTGATCAACATGGACCTGGCCAACAAGAGATCAGGTGATTGAAACGGGTTTTTTGTTTTCATCGATCGCCACGAGCGTAAAGGTTCCTTCAATGGCCTCTTCGCGGTGATCGGAATACATTTGTTCGATAAAAATGGTTACCCCGACTTCGATGCTCGTATGTCCTACCCTTTTTACCTTGCCCACCAATTCTATCAAAGTACCGCTGGGGATCGGCTTGCTGAAGTCTATTTTGCTCGATGAAACCGTGACCACCTTTTTCCGACTGAATCGCGTAGCCGTGATAAAGGCCACTTCATCCATCAGTTGCATGGCATGTCCGCCGAAAAGGGTATCGTAATGATTCGTGGTGTTAGGGAAAACTGCACGAAAAATATGGGTTTCAGCGCGGTCTATTCTTTCCTGGATTGTCATTGGTTGAGGAAAGTTTTGAAATGAATTTGGTGCAATATTACAAATTCTGTTTCAGCCGGTTGATAAAAAAAGCCATCCCGACAAGTGTTGTAGGGTTACATTTTCAAGATCTGTACCGGCGAACCCGCCGGTACAGTTAATATTTTGTAATTTTGCACGGATTTTTTTTAGATTAAAAACAAATTATGGATCATGTTTCCAAAGTATGATGTCATAGTGGTAGGAGCGGGGCATAGCGGCTGCGAAGCGGCTATTGCAGCGGCAAACCTGGGTTCAAAAGTGTTGATGGCAACGATGAATATGCAAACCATCGCGCAGATGTCCTGCAACCCTGCGATGGGCGGTGTGGCAAAAGGGCAGATCGTCCGCGAGATCGACGCGTTGGGCGGATATTCCGGGATCGTTACCGATCATACCATGATCCAGTTCAGGATGCTGAATCTTTCAAAAGGCCCGGCGATGTGGAGTCCGCGAGCGCAGAGCGACCGGATGTTGTTTGCAGCAAAATGGCGGGAGATGCTCGAGGCACACCCCAACGTTGATTTCTGGCAGGAAATGGTTTCGGGGATCATCGTCAAAGACGGAAAAGTCTGTGGAATCCGCACAGGCATGGGGCTGGAAATAGAAAGCGAAGCAGTGATCCTGACCAATGGTACATTCCTCAACGGACTGATCCACATCGGTGAGAAAAAATTCGGCGGCGGGCGCGCCGGCGAGAGCGCTGCAAAAGGGATCACCGAGCAACTGGTGGAACTGGGCTTTGAATCGGGCAGGATGAAAACCGGCACTCCGCCACGGATCGATGGCCGGTCGCTCGATTGGGAGCGCATGGAAATACAGCACGGCGATGAAAATCCTTCGCGATTTTCATTTACAAACACGCCCAAGCTGGAAAAACAGCGGCCTTGTCATATCACTTATACCAATAAAAAAGTCCACGAGATATTGAAAACCGGGTTCGACCGCTCGCCGATGTTCAATGGTCGGATTCGAGGTATTGGCCCCAGGTATTGCCCTTCCATCGAGGATAAGATCGACCGTTTCGCTGACCGCGACAGGCATCAGCTTTTTGTCGAGCCGGAAGGCTGGAATACCGTTGAGATCTATGTCAACGGCTTTTCTTCTTCCCTCCCTGAAGAGGTTCAATATAAAGCCTTGCGTATGATCGAAGGTTTTGAAAATGCAAAGATGTTCCGGCCGGGTTATGCCATAGAATATGATTATTTCCCGCCGACGCAGTTGAAAATCTCTCTGGAAACGAAGCTGGTTAAAAACCTCTTCTTTGCTGGCCAGATCAATGGCACTACGGGTTATGAAGAAGCCGCCTGCCAGGGATTGATCGCCGGCATCAATGCCCACAAAGCCATCCACGACGAGGAACCTTTTGTGCTGAGCCGGTCAGAAGCCTATATCGGCGTTTTGATCGATGATCTCGTCAACAAGGGTACCGACGAACCCTACCGCATGTTTACTTCCAGAGCCGAATACCGCATTTTGCTCCGCCAGGATAATGCCGACATCCGCCTCTCGCCTCTCGCCAAAAAGCTGGGAATGGACAACATGGATGAACGCATGGCGAGGGTCGATGAAAAAGTGGCTTCCGCAAAAGAGATCGAAAAATTTTTCCGCAACACCAGCGTCGATCCCGATCAGATCAATCCTTTTCTCGAAAGTATCGGCTCTGCTCCCATCCGCCAGAAGGTGAAATTGCACAGCATTTTGCTACGGCCAAATATCGGCATTCCTGACCTCGAAAAGGTATTGCCTTTTATAAACGATCAGCTTAAAAACCATGACGGAGAAAGCGTTAACCTCGCGGAGATCAGCATGAAATACGAAGGGTACATCCAAAAGGAGCAGGACATGGTGGAAAGAATGAACCGCCTGGAGCAGGTGCGATTGAACGAAAATTTCGATTACAAACAACTGCGGTCACTTTCTTCGGAAGCTGTGGAAAAATTGACGAAGATCAAGCCGCGAACCATCGGCCAGGCCAGCCGAATCAGCGGTGTATCGCCTTCCGATATTTCCGTTTTGCTGGTTCACATGGGACGGTGAAACCTTTTCGATCAGCTTTACTCATCATACAATTTATCAACTATATCCTGGTGTTTTTCGAGGATCACTCTCCTTTTGAGTTTCAGAGTAGGTGTCAATTCTGATTCCGTGCCATCGGCCTTTACGGGTTCCCAGACCGTATCGAGCAACTTGAATTTTTTGATCTGTTCCACATGACTGAATTGAGGGTTGTAGCGATTGACGATCTCCTGGAAACAATCGACGACTTCGGGTTTGTTGATCGCATCACTCAGCGATGACCAGTCGATCCCTTTTTGGGCACACCAATCTTTCAACGCTTCGGGCGAAGGAACGATCAGGGCGGATACATATTTTCGCTTTTCACCCACCACCATCATTTGTTCGATCAGGAAATCTTCCTTGAATTTATTTTCGATGGGTGCGGGGGCTACGTATTTGCCGCCGGAGGTTTTGAGCAATTCTTTTTTACGATCGGTTATTTGTAAAAACTGGCGTCCGCCGGGGCCTTCCACGAGTTTTCCAATATCTCCTGTGCAAAACCAGGTTTTTCCGTCGATGACTTTTGTGACCTCTGCCGTTTCTTCAGGTTTGTTGTAATAACCCATCATGATATTGGGGCCGGCGGCGAGGATCTCCCCTTCACCATCCTGATAGCTGCCATCGCTCGAATCGATCATAATATCGATATCCTGCAACGCGGGACCAACCGTTCCCATCTTAGCGCCTCCCGGCTTGAAAGTATTGATCGTAAGGCCGGGTGAAGTTTCCGTAAGGCCGTAACCTTCTCTGATCGGGATGCCGGCAGCGGAAAAGATCCGAATCATTTTCACAGGACAGGCAGCCGAACCGGTGAAGATTCCCTTTACATTTCCACCCAGCGCCTCACGCCATTTGCTGAAGATCAGCCGATCGGCGATAAACCATTTGATCGAATCAAGAAAGCCGAATTTTTTATCAAAATCATAATCATCGGTCAGGTTCAAAGCCCAGAAGAACAGTGTTTTTTTAAGTCCGGTCAGGGTCAGGCCTTTGTTGTAAATTTTTTCATAAACCTTTTCCAAAAGGCGCGGAACGGTAGTAAAAAAATGAGGCCGGATGGTTTGCAGGTCGCCGGTCTCTCCGCCGAGGTTGTCCGTTCCCGTAAAGGTGACGGAAATGCTTTTATAGGTGTAAGCATAAACGGCAGTTCGTTCGAAAATATGGCATATAGGAAGGAAACTCAACACTTTATCGTCGGCGCCAACGGGGATTAAAGCCTGCACGGCAAATACATTGCTCACAATATTGTTGTGCGAAAGCATCACGCCTTTCGGGTAGCCGGTGGTGCCCGAAGTGTAAATGATCGTTGCCAGGTCTTCCGGCTTGATGGCATCCCTGATGCTTCGGATTTCTGAGTCGTCGCCTTCTGCAAAAATTTCTTTCCAGAATTTCACCCCTTCTCGTTCGTCGAAGGTGTAAATGTCCAGCAATGACGGAACTTTGGATTGTGCGGCCTTCACCTTATCGTACAGGTCGCCACTGCCCACGAAGCAATATTTTACACTAGAGTCATTGAAAATATATTCGTATTCGCCGGAACTGATGGTCGGATAAACCGGTACATTGATGGCGCCGATCTGTTGCAGGCCAATGTCCATGATGACCCATTCGGGGCGGTTTTTATAAACAGCAAGGGCTATTTTGTCGCCGGGTTTTACCCCTAATTTTAGCAAGCCGTGGCTGACCTTCCGTGCCAGGTCGATGATCTCGCTGCTGCTGAAGTACTTCCACTCATCGTTTTGTTTATAGCCATAAGCCTTTTCCAATGGGTGGTTTTCCTGTTGATAATAAATAAAATCGAACAATCTTGATGGTTTCATTTCAATCCTTTTTCTGAGAAGTTGCCGTTATAAAATTCCTTTTTTGTCAATATAGAAAATCAGTGATATATAAATTGTTCACGCAAAGCCGCTAAGATCGCAAAGGCCTGATTTTAAACACTTTGCTTCATTTGCACTATTGCGTGGGAATAAATTTCCGAAGGACTACAGAAGCATCATTTTAAAAAATTCAATCGCAGATTATTTGAATTGGTGAAGATAATAATATAACATGAATTATGGTTTCGAAAACTGTCGGGAGCGAGGCTACAGCGAAGTGTTGACCCTGGAAGTGTGTCCAATTCATCTTCTTACTGTTCTATTACAAGGCCACTGATCGACGTAAACAAACTATCGGGAACAATTTGTTTGTTTGCTGTCAGAAAATGTTGAATTATTGGTATAAGTCAGATCACCTTACCAAAAGAACATCGCCGGTGGATTCCTGGATGTTTTGCAGCCTTGTATCCTGAATTAATATTCTGTAAACATACACTGCCTCCGTTAAGTTTTT
>CAZKDA010000116.1:0-14716 GCA_964551455.1 uncultured Saprospiraceae bacterium | reverse complement strand
GACACCCGACACCGGACACCTGACACCGGACACCGGACACCGGACACCGGACACCCGACACCGGACACCTGACACCGGACACCGGACACCGGACACCGGACACCTGACACCGGACACCGGACACCCGACACCGGACACCCGACACCGGACACCGGACACCTGATACCGGACACCTGACACCGGACACCTGATACCGGACACCTGACACCGGACACCATCAACCCTATCAACACCTCACTGTTTCTGCTTCCACTTCAACAGATCTTCCGGCGTATCAATACCGAAGGTTTCAAATTTCGTTTCAACCGTAAAAATGGAAAAACCGTTTTCGAGCCAGCGGAGTTGCTCCAGGCTTTCAACTTTTTCCAGAGCGCTCATGGGCAAACGAGTGATTTGATGTAAAACCTCTGTTCGGAAAATATAAATCCCCAGATGTTTAAAAAAATCATGTTGGCTAAGCCAATCTTGCTGCTCAATTCCGCGCATGAAAGGGATCGCCTGCCGGCTGAAATACAGGGCACGGTTGTGGCGGTCTGTTACAACTTTGACGACATTGGCGTTGAATAAATCCTGAGTAGAAGCAATGCGTTTCACCATCGTCCCAATCGGGCAATCTTTTGAATTGTGTTGTTTAAAGTCACGGATCAGGTCATCGATCTGTTGCGGCCGGATGAAAGGCTCATCGCCCTGCACATTTATCACAAGGTCATAACCTGAGATTTGACCGGCTGCTTCGGCGCAACGATCCGTTCCGCTGGCGTGGCTGGGATCTGTCATCAGCACTTCCCCTCCAAAATTTTTTACATGATCGAATATCCTCGTATCATCCGTTGCTACCACAACCTGATCGACTTCCTCAGCAGCCGCGGCCTGCTCGTAAACTCTGCGGATCATGGACTTTCCGTCGATCTCGACGAGGGGTTTCCCCGGAAAGCGCGTTGAGGCATATCTGGCAGGTATTACAGCTAATGTTTTCATTTTATTGTAATAAATAAAGGATAGGACTTTGGAAAACTCTTATTAATTTTACATTGAAAATTCGAAATCTATGAAACGCTTGAGTTTTGCTATTCTGATAGCTGTTCCGGTTTGCATCAATGCTTTTACAACTGGCGACAGCATTAATTATTTAAGCCTTAAAGATACTATATTTATAACGATCGGAAATCACCAGGAGAAGATATTCGAACACCGCGTGGCTCCGAAACAAACATTGTATTCACTCGCCAGGTTCTACGGGTTGACGTTTACCGAATTGTATTTTTATAACCCCGAACTGGAAGCCTCCGAAATCGCTATCGGCCAGCCTATTAAAATCCCCATTCCTAACCGGGCGATCATCCGTTACAAAGACAAAGATTTTAAAGCCGATGAGCATATTCCGGTTTGTTACAAAGTCAGGCACGGGGATACCATGTACGGCATTGCCAAGCGGGTTTTTGAAATGCCGATTGATACGGTACTCAGCCGGAACAATCTGAATTCGTTTACATTAAGCCCCGGCCAAATCCTCGAAATGGGCTGGATGCACGTCGGCGGTATCCCACAAAATTACAGGAGAAGCCGGGGGCATACGCTTTTGGATAGCAACCGGGATTACCGGAATAAATATTTTCAGGATCGAAATATCAAGAAGGAATATGCACAGCAAGGTATCGCCCACTGGCAAAAAGAAAGCACGCTGCAAGGAGAGTTTCTCGCACTGCACCGCGAAGCGCCGATCAACTCGATCATCTCGATCAATAACCCCATGAATAACCGTACCTTGTATGCAAAAGTGATCGGCCGCATCCCCGAAGCCGTATATGCCGACAACGTGATCGTGGTGATCACCCCGAAATCCGCAATGCTCCTGGGCGCCAGAGATGCCAATTTTTTTACGAAACTGCGGTACCTGAAGTAATCCTGCGTTATAGAATTGTATCACAGGCGGGTGATAGGGATGATCCCGACCTGGGTGTGGGACAATCCAGGGGATATTCTAAAATCACTTTTTCCAACCACGTCGAGTAAAATTATATCCAGACGTAGGAATGGGGTTCCAAATTTTTCCTGACAAAAATATTCGCGTCCTGATAACTACTATCGGGATGTCGAAAACCTTGCCTTTGAAAATGGCTACTATCGACCAACCGTTTTATCTTCCCTGACTTTGGGTAACCGGATGGTAAGGATTCCGTTGTTGTAAGATTTTTTTAGGTCTTTCAGCATGATATTATCCGGAAGGCTGAAGGTGCGTTTAGATTTGCGGTAATTATATTCCTGATGGACGTAATCTTCTTTGGCTTCCTCAACCTCTTCCTTTTTCTCAACGCTGATGATGAGTTTGTTGTCTTCAATTTCGATGTTGAAATCTTCCATTTCCATTCCCGGAATGGCCATGCTTACCTGATGCCATTCCTCTGCTTTTATTACATTAACAGGCGGGAACTCAATATTCAATCGCCAATCTTTTAACATTTCGCGATTTTCCAATGGGTTGATAACGTTCGGAACCAATGAGGTCATGCTCTTGATCTTTGCAGGTTTGCTTAACATGTTTTTTGATTTTGATTTTTAAATTTTCAATAGAGACAATTAAGCAAAAGTACAGGCAGAAAATCATTGATCTTCGTCAATTTACGGATTGATTTATGTCAATAAGGAACGATAAGCCTGATCGGGATTTCATTGCTTTTTGAAAAATACAAAGCCGTTTTTGCTACCGGTCTTTTCAAATTGCGGATTGTCTTTTGAAAATTGATCCGCGCGGTGGATCTTGGTGATCACGTAAACGGGTTTGTCGGCTTCGGGGCTTTTCAGCCAATTCCAGTCATAGCTTTTTTCGTTTTCGACAGGCGGTTTTTGGGTGTAAAAAAGATGGCCGTAGGTTTTATAGCCAACAGGTTTTATGTAGCAATCCTCTCCGGCTTTTGATTTAAAAAATTCGATGGCAGCTCTTTGAGAATAATGTTCAAATTTGTTGATCGAGGTAAAAAGCACCAGTTGAACGAAGATGGCAGTTCCACCGAATAATACCGCCATTCTTTTTATAAAAAGACTTTTTTTCATAAAAAAAACCGACACCAGCAAAACACCAAGCAGAAAAACTCCCGGCAAAGCTTCGATGCCCGTCCAGGTCACTTCGGCTTCCATATTTGCAAGCGCAAACGGATCGTTGAAAAGCGATTTGAGTAGTTCGATGTTGTTGCCCAAAATTGGCAAAGCGACTACAGCCAGCACATATACGCCTCCGGTGATTGCCAGCCCGGCCTTCATCCAGTTGTTAAATGAAATTTTGTTTTCTGACATATTATAAATGCAAAGCGCGGCTAGGTAGGTCAATGGAAAATAACACATCGACGAATAATGGACGATCTTTGATTTCACAATCGTAAACAGGATCAGAACCACCCAGAACAACATCTTCATCCACATCGCAAAATCGCTTCTGGAGGTCGAATCTTCCGCAGGCATTTTGAAAAAAGTGCGGATGCAAAAGATCGCTGCCGGAAAACACCCAAAAAGCAAAACAGCAAAGTGATAGCCCGGAAATCCTTTGTGCCCGGCATCCGGGGTACTGAAAAGCCGGTATTGGTATTTGTTAAATTCTTCAATAAACCAGGGGCCGTTTTTCAAGGTTTCCGCGCCGTACCAGCTCAGCGTGACCAGCGTAGCGGCAAAGGTGAAAAACAGGAATTCCGGGACATTGACATAAAACCGGAACCGCTGATAAACCCAATAAACAAACATCGTCAAACCGGCGATCAAATAAGCCACCTGGCCTTTGGTCAGGATGCCCAACCCAATGATAAAGCCTGCCCAAAACAGGTAATTCCATTTGCTCTTTGCGAGATCGACACCTCCGTAATTATTTTTTTTCCAATGGAAAAGAATGAAGTAGTATAAACCGCAAAAGATGAAAAGATTGAACCAGGGGTCGATGATCCCGCTTTTGAAATATAAATGTGGCAAAACAGAACCAAAATAAGCTCCTGCCCAGATCAGACCGAAGCGTGAGTTGTAAAGGGTTTTGCCAATATTAAAAATGATGATGAGTGTAAAAACCCCACAGATCGCGTTGGGAAACCGCGCTGCAAACTCGCCAATGCCGAGCAATTTCATGGCAGCCGATTGCAACCAGAAAAACAAAGGCGGTTTTTCCCAGAAGGGTTGAAAATCCACAAAGATCCGGGTGTATTCCCCGGTGAGCAACATCTCGCGGCTGATCTCCGCAAAATTGATCTCATCCCAGTCGAAAAGATGAACGCCGCCTAAAAACGGAATGAAAAATAATGCTCCGACCGCAGCAATGATCAGAGAATATTTCCATCGTTCGTTTTTCATTTGCCTTTTTTACGGCTGAAAAAATTGAGCACCTTGCTGGCAAATTCATCGTTGATGCCGAGCTTTCCCTTGATCTCGTTGTAGATGGCTATCGCCTGTTTGTCTAAGTATATCCAAAGGCTTTTGATGCCGTCTCCCGGACGGGCTTTGTAGTTCGTGGCTCGTTTTGCAGGCAGGACATCTTCTTCGGTGTAATAATAAAGCGCTATTGATTTGCGGGTCATATCTTCCGGGCATTGGATGGGTTCCGGAAGGCCGTGAAAGGAATCGGCATCCGTGTTGAAAACCACGCAGCGGTTGAACAGCGGGCTGATCTTCTGTGCACAATTTTTCATATCTCTCGACCACAATTCCAGATGACCTCCGTAATCTTCCTTCCAGTTTTCATTCAGGTAGATCAGCAGATTGACCCTGCGCCGCCAGTTTCGTTTGTGCGGATGAACCGTAAAATCTGCGTGGATATTCAAATACCCGCCGCGCTGGCTTTGATGCAGTCCGCCACCTTCGAGCGTTTCGTCAGGGATCAGGTTGGGGATGCCTGTCAATTCGCTCAGATAACTCACAAATTCAGGTTTGTTCAATTCACGAATAACATACTGAAGATAGGGTGGGAGTAGCTCGAATTTGTTCAGACCGTGCTTTTTTTCATTGACGTGAACGTAGTGTATCCAGCCATCGTCCTTGACGGCGGGGAAGGCTTCCATAGCTTTTTTGGCTACGGCTTCTCTCAAAAAATTGTCGATAACAATGTGTGGATAAGGTGTGTCGGTTTGGTAAATTTCCCGGTGAAGTTCTAAGGCGGATGTCCACTTTTTAAGATCGAGGATCGAAGGGTCATTTTGCCTTGCAATTGTGATATTTTCCATTATCGTATGTTTGTTAAAAAGTCCGGAGTGCGCGGAAATGCTGCGATTTTTGGCGTTTCAATCTATTTAAAACCCTGCAAAATTAGCTTTTTCGTTTTACTTTCCCCACTTTCTGAGCTGATTTATGACGGCTTTAAAATCTTTGGGCAGCTCCGCTTCAAAAGAAATTCGCTGAAGGGTTGTGGGATGATCCAAAGTCAGGCGGAAAGCATGCAAAGTACAACGCGACATCAAAGGCTTTTCTTCTTCGTTTTTTCCTATTTGAAAACCTTTCCGTTTTGCGGAAGAAAGCATAAATCCGGGATCGCCGCCGTAAAGTTCATCGATCGACAGTGGAAAGGATTCCGATTGAAGATGAACCCTGATCTGGTGCATCCTTCCGGTTTTGATCTCCACTTCCAGCAGCGTATGGTCGCGAAATCGTTCCGCAACTTTGAAATGTGTCACCGAAGGTTTTCCCTTTGCCGAGATCGCCATTTTCCCTTCGATAGAACGGTGTTTTGCGATGGGTTTGTCGATGATGCCTTCTTCTTTGTGGACAATACCTTTTACCAAAGCGAGGTATATTTTTTCAACACTGCGGTTTTCAAATTGAAGGCTCAGGCTACGGTGCGCCGCTTCATTGAGTGCAAAGCATATAATCCCGCTGGTTTCTTTGTCCAGTCTGTGGACGACGTAAACCTTTTCAAAAGACTGTTGCAAAAAAGTAAGGAGGTTGGGCTTTTGCGGTGAAAACCTATCCGGAATGGAAAGAAAATCCGGTGGTTTGTTGACAATAATAAGGTCATCGTCCTGGTAAATTATTTGGGGTTTCAGCTTCATTGGTTTTTCTTGAGGTTTTTGAAATGCTTTTTTCCTAAAATAAAATAATTCCAAACGATACTGCCTTTAAATCTTCCTGTCATGTTCGGTGTGTCGGAAATGCGGTTTTCCTCTATCAGCTTATTATAAAATTTTCTTTTTTTAATATAATCCGAAAGCGATTTGTAAAAAGAAATGTGCGCACGCAGGATACTTTTAAAATGTAAAAACTGGCCTTTAATAAGAAAGTGAATCCCTGCCACCCCGTCGAGTACCAACCGGAAAGCTATGATCGCAAATATTCCCGGAGCATTTTCATTTTTCAAAATGCTGAAAAGACTGTTGCGAAAATTGAGATAGGTTTTGCGGGGATTTTGATACTCCAGTGTTCCCCCCCCCAAGTGATAAACCACAGATCGAGGCTCAACCATGACTTTGTAACCCGCGCGTTTTGCCCGCCAGCAAAAATCGATCTCCTCCTGGTGCGCGTAATAATCTTCATCAAAACCTCCCAGTTGTTGAAAAAGCCCTGCCCGTACGAACATTGCCGCGCCGCTGGCCCAGAAAATTTCTTCCTGATTGTCATATTGCCCGCTATCCTTTTCGACGGTATCCAATATCCTTCCTCTGCAAAAAGGGTAGCCCCATTTATCGATCATGCCGCCGCAAGCTCCGGCGTATTCAAAGTATTGTCTGTTTTCAGAAGCCAGTATTTTTGGTTGGCAAATCCCTATCGTTTTATCTGCCTCCATCATTTTCACGATCGGTTCGATCCAGTTTTCGGCCACTTCCACATCAGAGTTGAGCAACACGAAATAATCAGCTTTGATCTGCTTCAGCGCTTCATTGTAACCTTTTGCAAAACCATAATTGCCGGGCAATTGAAGGATGCTGAAGTTTGGGAATTTTTGATTTAAGAATGCAATAGAATCATCTGTCGAGCAATTATCGGCAATGATCAATTCGGCATTGGGATAAGCCGAGCGACTGACCGAAGGAAGGAATCTTTCCATCAATTTCCTACCGTTGTAATTCAAAATGACGACTGCCACCGATGGCAATTTCGGGTTTTCATTTTTTAAAGTTTGCCCAAAAGTCTGTTGAAAAATCTTTCGGGCTTTTGCTTCATCGGCCTTCATCTGCGTTTTGAGTTGATCCGTGTTTTCAAACTCCCGGTCGTCTCTGATGAAATCAATCAATTCGACAGTCAATTGCTCATCGTACAGGTCTTTTTTAAAATCCAGAATATGGACTTCGATAGACTGTTGGTTTTCCTGCGTCAGGGTGGGGCGGTTTCCAATATACAGCAAAGCGTTGAACCACCTGGCGTTGTGCAAGGCCCTGACGGCATAAATGCCTGAACTTGGAATAAGTTTCGTTTTGGATTCGATGTGCATATTTGCGGTGGGGAAACCCAGTTTTTTCCCAACGCCATGTCCCCGGATCACCGTTCCGCTGAACGAATACGGATGACCGAGCAATTGATTGGCCGTTTGTATATCGCCGCTTTCCAGCGCCTTTCTGATTTTCGTGGAACTGACGGCAATGTCATCAACTTCTTGTTTTTCAATTTCGACGAGGTTAAAATTTCCGGGTTCTTCGTACTTTTTCAGGAAACCAATATTGCCACTCCTGTTTTTTCCAAAATGATGATCGTAACCGATGACAATATATTTTGGAGAAAATTTACCAAGCAGAAAATCCTGGATGTAGCTGTCGGGGCTTTGTTCTGAAAATGCTTTAGTAAACGGAACCACCACGACATATTTTATCCCGTATTTTTCCAGCAAGGCCACCTTTTCTTCAATCGTATTCAACAAACGCAAAGACGGATCATCAGGGTAGAGCAACAGCCTGGGGTGAGGATGGAAAGTGACCACAACGCTTTCTCCGTCGCAGGATTTCGCCAGTTGATTGACGCGCTCCAAAATCTTTTGATGCCCCTGATGCACGCCATCGAATGATCCGATTGTGATCACGGCATTTCGAAACTCCGGCAAGTCTTTTAGGCTGTTGAAAACTGTCATGGAGTGCAAAAGTATAAAAAAGGAGATTAGTGTTGTAACCTTTTTAAACAGAAAAACTGCCGGTCTGCAACGCTAATAAAAACGGCCTTTGGGTTTTTTTAACCACAAAAAAAAAAGAAGGCACGGAGTACGCAAAGTCATCCTCTCTGTGGATTTTGTGCAAAACTTTGCGGCCTTTGTGGTTTTTATTTACGGACCATCACGCAATTAATCCCTATAACCCCGACCTGTCTGCCACTTGCCTGCCGCAGACAGAGCCAGGCAGGCGAATCGGTACAGGTTCTTGTTAATTTGTGTCAAAAGCAGTATGCTCATGCGATTTTCCTATAAAACCAGCAATAAACACTTGCTACTGCAATTTGTTTGTATCTTTGCAAGCAGTAAAAAATGAACAAGATGAGTTTTGACAAGACCAGGATCGTAGAAGCATTGTCTAAAGTGATTGACCCTATTTCGGGCGAAAGCATTATCACCATGAATATGGTCATGGATCTCGCTGTCGATGAGCAGAATATCAATTTTACTATCGAACTGCCATCGCTGAATTCTCCTAACAAATCGGAATTGAACTTTGCCTGTATCGCTGCGGTAAAAGAAATCTACCCGGAGGCCAATGTGAATGTTCACATGAAAGGCAACGCTAAAGCAGCCCAGCCAAACGCAGGAGCTGCGCCACACGTAAAAAATATCATTGCCGTCGCTTCCGGCAAAGGAGGAGTGGGAAAATCTACCGCAGCCGTGAACCTGGCGCTCGGACTTAAAAAGCTCGGTGCAAAAGTAGGATTGATCGACGCTGATCTTTACGGCCCCTCAATCCCCACGATGTTGGGTTTGCAAGGGCAGCGCCCGAAGGTACAGGAGATTTACGGAAAGCCGAAAATGATCCCGCTGGAAGCCTATGGAATGCCTGTGATGAGCATCGGTTTTATCATCGAACCGGAACAGGCTGTTGTTTTACGCGGCCCAAGACTGGCTGCCATCATCAAGCAGTTTTTTAACGACTGCGTATGGCCGTCGCTCGATTACCTTGTGGTCGATCTGCCGCCCGGAACCGGAGATATTCAATTGACTTTGGTGCAAACCGTTCCGGTCACCGGGGCAATAATCGTGACCACTCCGCAGGAAGTTTCAACCATCGATGCCGTGAAAGCCATGAATATGTTTTTGCTGCCATCGATCAACGTACCGATTTTGGGTGTAATAGAAAACATGAGTTGGTTTACGCCGGCCGAGTTGCCTGAAAATAAATATTTTATCTTTGGAGATGGCGGTGGCAAAAAAATGGCAAAATTGAGCAACTCCGTGTTGTTGGGTCAGGTGCCGCTCGTGCAGGCGATCAGGGAAAGCGGAGACGAAGGCGAACCGGCAGTTTTAAAAGAAAATACCGATACGGCCAACGCATTTATGAAAATCGCGGAAAACACATTGAGACAGGTAGCTGTCCGAAATGAAATGCTTAGTCCTACTCAAAAAGTAGATATTAAAACACAATAGGTATAAACCTGTCAGATCACGGTCAGTTAAGTAGTTGGTCATGAAGTATTGGTGTATAAGTGTATTAGTGTCCCGACCTTTGGCCCCGACCTGTGGTGCGGGACAAGTTGCGGGATCTTCGCTTCGCTTCGATATTGGTTTTATGGAAAATAACCTATAGCTTTTGACTCATAACTCATGAATTTTGTCAGGTATCTAAATTCTGAAATCTCACTAAACTTTTCCAATGTCAATTAAAAATAAAACCCAGTTGATAAAAGAAGTGGATGCAGCATTGAATGACATCCGGCCACATCTCGCTGTCGATGGCGGCGATATTGAAGTAGTCGATATCACTGAAGATATGACCGTTTTGATAAAATGGCTGGGCAATTGCGAAGGTTGCAACATGACAACAATGACCATGCGTGCCGGTATCCGGGAAACCCTGAAAAACAAAATGCCCCGCATCAAAAACGTTATCGCCATCAACGGTGTAGAATCCTGATACCCGTAGAATACCTCGCCGGATGAATCGAACCACTTTATTTCAACAGATACTTTCTAAAAATTCATTTCTCTGTGTCGGACTGGATTCCGACCTGAATCTTATTCCAAAACATCTTCTTGATTTTGATGATCCCGTTTTTGAATTCAACAAGCGCATCATCGACGCGACGCATGACCTTTGTATTGCTTACAAACCGAACATAGCCTTTTATGAAGCGTTTGGTGCGAAAGGGTGGGAGAGTCTTCGCAAAACCCTCGAATATATCCCTGATTCGCATTTCAAAATCGCGGATGCAAAACGCGGCGATATTGGCAATACTTCCGGGCTGTACGCCAGGGCTTTTTTTGAAACGCTCAACTTTGACGCGATCACCGTAGCGCCATACATGGGCAGCGATTCCGTTTTGCCATTTCTCGAATTTGAAAATAAAACCGTCATCCTGCTGGCCTTGACCTCCAACAAAGGAAGCCATGATTTCCAATTTGAATTGCAAGGTAATTCAGGAAAACCCCTTTTTGAAAAGGTGATGCGAACGGCAATGAAATGGGGAAATGCAGACAACATGATGTTTGTCGTCGGGGCAACCCATCCTGAAAAATTTGCGGAAATCCGGAAAATAGCCCCGGAACACTTTCTACTGGTTCCGGGCATTGGCGCCCAAGGCGGCGATCTGGCCGAATTGGCCAAATACGGACTCAACGATCATTGCGGCCTGATTGTCAATTCCTCGCGGGGGATCATCTTCGCCGACGATGGTGAAGATTTCGCAGAAAAGGCAAGAGAAGCAGCAATGACGATCCAGCAGGAAATGGCAAAAATTCTCTCCGCTTCAAATGGGGGGTGATGGGGGTGATTTAGTTGATTGAGTTATTGAGGTTGCTAGTTGCTGGTTGCATGAGTTACAGGTTATCAGTTGCTGGTTGCTAGTTTTTCCCAGTTCACTGTTCACCGTTTTCCGTTCACTCTAAGATCTTTTCCAATCGGATCAGTTTGTAATTTTTTCCTTTATTTAAAAAATGCAAGATGATCTTGACCACATCCGGATTGTGTGCTAAGGGTTTTACAGCATCGCGGAGCATATCGAGGTCGCCGTTGACATTTTCAGCATCAATAAATCCAAAGCCCTGGTACCGGCCATTTTCCACCAACACCACTGATCGCTCATCAAGGTTTCTTCCCTGATCCAAAATGATAAAATCCTCGTCGAAATCCAGCGCGAGGGTTTCTATGGCTGCTTTTACTTTTTCGTTGTAAACCTCCGGGGGTTCTTCTCCGATACATGCGCCGCCGCATTTGTGGATATGAAAATAAAAACACGGCCTTCCTGTGTTTTCTAAGTGGCAATAATAGCGGCATAATTCAAAGTGTTCGGCGAGGCGGTCGATGGCGCTTTTTGCGGAAAGCAATGAAGGGTAATTGCGCAAGATTTTCAGGTCTTTGCGTTCTTTGGCCGTAACTTTTTTATGGTTCAAACACAGGTAGCCATCTTCGTTGGTGAACATAAACAACGCATGCTGAAAATTTTTGGCTCTTTGCGCACGGTTGACATAAGGGTGGCGGTATTTTATCTCATGCGATTCGTGGAGCAGAGCGATGAGTTCGCTTCCGGTCACTTCATAGCTGATATCAAAAACACTTTGCTGGAGCACTTCGGCTTTGCGCGTTTTATCGGCAAAATGTTCCATCACCCGCTTTTTGATGTTGATGCTTTTGCCAATATAAACCAGGTCGCCGTTGCGGTCGTGGAAATAATAAACCCCACACTCCTCCGGAAGGGAATGAAGCTTTTCGAGGGTAATATTTGCAGGAAGTTGGGATTCTCTGATTCCGAGGTTGACGAGTGTTGAAATATTTTCGGTATCTGCCTCTTGTGAAAGCGCCATATCCAGCAACTGAACCGTAGCTTTGGTATCCGCCATCGCGCGGTGGCGGGCATCCACCGGAATATCGAAATGCCGGATCAGGTTGCCGAGGCTGTAGGAGGGCAATCCCGGAAAGGCTTTCCGTGCCAGCCGAACCGTACAAAGTTGTTTTCGTGTGAAAGTAAAACCTAATCGCCTGAACTCCTCCCGTAGAAATGAATAATCGAAACGAACATTGTGTGCCACAAACACAGCATCTTCAGTCATTTCTACAATGGTTTTTGCCACTTCGTAAAACTTGGGAGCGTCCTCAACCATTTCTTGTGTAATCCCGGTGATTTGAGTAATATTGTAGGGTATGGCCCGTTCAGGATTGATCAGTGTTTCAAAAGTATCGATGATCGTTTCACCATCATATTTGACAATGGCGATCTCGGTGATCTTATCCCGGTCGGCGCGGCCTCCGGTAGTTTCGATATCAACAACCGCGTAAATCTTTTTTTTCATCAATTGACCAAACTAAATTGCAGGGTTTTAAAATAAAAAAACGCAGAGAATAACAGATCTTGGCGAAAAATCTATAGTCTCTCTGCGTTACAAAAATCAAGTTACAACTATGTTCTCAAAATTTAAAACCGCTTTGTTGTTTTTTTTAATAACTGCCTTCAATTGTCCCCAAAAACAGGAAACCACAAAGCAGGATGCGGATGTAATTGACCCAGGAGAAATAAAGCCTGAAACGATCCCGGACATGTTGCCCGGAGCATTTCGGACTGAAACCTATTTTGATTTAATAAAAGAAAAAAAGGTAGCCCTGCTGGTCAACCAGACTTCCATGATCGGGGAGCGTCATCTGGCCGATTCATTGCAAAACGCCGGCATTGATATTGTAAAAATTTTCGCTCCCGAACATGGTTTCAGGGGAGAAGCCGATGCCGGAGAATCCGTCAAAGATGGCATCGACCAACAGTCGGGAATCCCAATCGTTTCGCTTTACGGCAATAAGAAAAAACCTTCAGCTAAAGACCTCGAAGGAATTGAAATGGTCATTTTCGACATCCAGGATGTTGGCGCCCGTTTTTACACTTACATTTCCGTGATGACTTATGTGATGGAATCCTGCGCTGAAAACGATGTTGAATTCATGGTACTCGACCGCCCTAATCCCAATGGTCATTATGTGGACGGGCCGGTTTTAAAAGATGAGATTTCATACATCGGTTTGCATCCCGTACCCGTCGTGCATGGCATGACCATCGGCGAATATGCCTCGATGGTCAACGGAGAAGGCTGGTTGCAAAACGGCCTCCGTTGCAAGCTCACCGTGATCGAATGCAGCAATTACGACCATAATACCTTTTACGAACTGCCTGTAAAGCCCTCGCCCAATTTGCCCAATATGCGGGCTATTTACCTGTATCCGTCATTGTGTTTTTTTGAAGGAACGACGGTCAGCGAAGGGCGCGGAACCAACCAGCAGTTCCAGGTTTACGGGCATCCGAAATTCAGGGGAGGAAATTTCAGTTTTACACCAAAGCCGATGCCGGGTGCGAAAAGTCCAAAACACGAGGGGAAACTTTGTCATGGTTATGATTTGAGCAATGTGCCGTTAAAAGAACTTCGCGAAGAACGAAAATTGAACCTCCGGTACTTTCTGGATTTTTACAGATCGTTTCCGGAAGGAGAGACCTTTTTCCTGGAAAATAATTTCTTTGACAAACTGGCTGGAAGTAAAATGTTGAGAAAGCAGATTCTCGATGGTTGGGATGAAAACTCAATCCGTCAAAGCTGGCAGGAAGATTTGGAAAAATTTAAGCAGATCAGGAAAAAATATCTGCTGTACAAAGATTTTGATTAGGGATGATGATTAAATAGAGTGACAGAGTTTGGGGTAGTATTTTTTTTGAGTAATCTCGCTTTTTCTGCGAATATCTGCGCAATCTGCGGGAAATAAAAAATGTGTCCCGCTGATCTCGCTGATCCACGCAGAACCTGTGACCCCGACCCGTCTGCAAGACAGCCAGGCAGGCGCATCGGAGTTATAGTTTTCTTTTCAACAGTATGTTCATGCACTTAACCTAGCAAAAAAGAGGGATTAAAAAGACCAGCCAAAAATGTAAATTTATTTGATCATCATCCCTTAAAACCGGAAGCCGCCGTTTAGTCCCCAGAAATAAATCACATCGCCATTTTCAAAACGCTGATACATCAGCCTTGAGCCGAGGATGATATGCCTTGCTACGAAAACTTCGTATTCCAGGATCCCTGACCAGCCCCAGCTTGTGGCTTTATTGGTTTCAAAAATCCTGTCGATGATGTTATCGTTGGAATCTTTGATGATCTCAGTGGTGAAGCGGTGTTCGCTGTCGCGATAAGCCGCGCCGCCGCCGATCTTGAGGCGGTTGACATCGTTGCCGAAAATCCGGAGGAACAGATTGGCATCGCCCTGGTAAGCTTTGGTGCTTTGCTCAAAGCCGCCGCTTTTGTTTTGCATGGCTTTGGTGTAAGTCCCGTTCAAACCGAAGCTCAGCCATTTGGCGATATTGCGGTCGTATTCAATGTATTGGGAATTGCCGGTAAAATCTCCGGTGCCGAGAAAAGTAGTTCCATAGCCATATTTAAAACTATTGGCCGGTTCGGGTTTCGCTTGAGCCAGAAGTCCAAGTGTCAAAAAGGAAAAAAATATCGTGAATGTCAGTTCTTTTCGCATAAATATGTTTGGTCGGGCAAAGCTACGTCTATTTCTAATTTTTCATTTACAAAATAAAACTCTCTTTTTTGTGCGAACTTTTTTGTGTATACACGACACCGCATAGATTTCGGATTATAAAAATTAATCTATGCTTAGTC
>CAZKDA010000115.1:0-14807 GCA_964551455.1 uncultured Saprospiraceae bacterium | reverse complement strand
AATGCTTGCTTGCTATGAGGTCGATCTTGCCATTGCGGATGATTACCTGATGTACCTCGATTATAACCAGGATGTACAGCAGGTGATCGATCATAATCTCACCGTGATGAACAATGTCGGTACAAACTGGGACAACGAGTTCGTCCATGAATTACAATTTAAGGTCGTCACGCATTTCGTTTCAACATGTAATAATTGCGACCCCTGGACGAATTCGACAGATGCAGGCGCCCTCCTTTCCAGCTTCCGCAGTTGGGGCAATAGTGGCGGATTTGGTACATCTTATGATCTTGCGCAACTATGGACAGACCGCAACCTTAGTGGTTCTACCGTTGGTATCGCCTACATCGATGGGGTGTGTACAAGCTGGAGGTATCACGTGCTCCAGGATTATACTTCCAATTCCAACTCACTTCGCACATTGACATCGCATGAGATTGGCCATAATTTCGATGCTGACCACGATGCTCCCGGCGCTCCGTTCATCATGGCGCCTTCAGTCAACGGATCCAACTCATGGTCAAATGCTTCTCAAAATGCCATCAATGCTACGATCAACCAACGGATCAACAGTTGTTTTTCTGCTTGTACAGTGGACTTTCCGCCCATCGCTGATTTTTCAGGCGACAATACTTCCGGTTGTGTCCCCTTGACGGTCAACTTCACTGACCTTTCCCAGAATTCACCAACGGTGTGGCAATGGACATTTTCAGGCGGTACGCCAAGCTCATCAACACAACAAAATCCTACGGTAACTTATAATGCTGCCGGTGATTACAGCGTCACGCTTACCGTGACCAATTCGGCGGGTACCTCCTCGATCACCAAACCTTTTTATATCAATGCGATTGATGAACCTGAGATTGATTTCGATGCCGATATAATGGACAACTTTGTGATCTTCACAAATAACACCCTCAACGGAGATTCCTGGTTGTGGGATTTTGGCGATGGCAATACCAGTACAAATTACAGCCCGACCCACACTTACGAGGAAGACGGCACTTATGTCGTCACCCTCCAGGCATCGAATATCTGCGGTACTACTACTCACTCAGAGGTCATCACAATCCTGACTCTTCCACAGGCAAATTTCACATCGAATGTCCAGGAAGGTTGTGCGCCGCTGGTTGTCAATTTTATCGATCAGTCTTCTTCAAATACTGATTTTTGGTTGTGGACAATGCCCGGAGCTTCACCGGAAGCTTCTACCGAACAAAACCCAGTGGTGGTCTATAACCAGCCCGGCATCTACGACGTAACCCTTGAGGTAATCAATGGCGCCGGAAGTCATTCCATTACCCATACAGAATTTATTCTCGTCCATCCTGCCCCTATTGCGGTATTTACGTCTTCTGTAAACGGCTTGACCGTTACCTTCGATAACAATTCAGAAAATGCCGACAGCTACTCCTGGGACTTTGGCGACGGCAATACCAGCGATGAAGAAAACCCAACGCATACTTATGCCCAGGGTGGCGATTATACCGTTGTGCTAACCGCGACAAGCGATGAGTGCGGCGATGTTACACTTTCACAGGAAATTTCAATAAATGGCGCTCCGGTTGCAGGATTTACTTCTGATACTCAGGAAGGCTGCGCAGCCTTAACCGTTGAATTCTCGGATAACTCTTTGCCTGATCCCGATTCCTGGTCCTGGACTTTCGAAGGCGGTACGCCATCCAGTTCCACTGAGGAAAATCCTACGGTCACTTATAATAATCCGGGTACTTTTGATGTGACCCTGATCGTATCCAATGATGCTGGTCAGGATACCATCACACTTACAGATTATATTACCGTAACCACCGTGCCCAATGCAAGTTTCACCAGCGAGGAAGATGGTTTGGATGTAGATTTTACAAACACCTCCACCAACGCCGACAGTTATGATTGGGATTTCGGCGATGGCAATACCAGCGATGAAGAAAACCCCAGCCATACTTACGCAACAGACGGAGAATACGTCGTTGAACTCACCGCAACCAATGATTGCGGTTCCGTGACGGTTTCACAAACAGTCACCATCGTAACGGCGCCGGTGGCAGGATTCAGCGCTAATATTACCAGCGGTTGCGCTCCGCTGACGGTGCAGTTTACCGACGAATCTTCGGAGAATACAACGTCCTGGTCTTGGACATTTGAAGGTGGTACGCCTGCCAATTCCACCGACCAGAACCCCACGGTCACTTACAACAACCCTGGCGTCTTTGATGTTATACTAGAGGTTTCCAATGCAGCCGGACAGAGCACAGCCACACAATTAAATTATGTGGTTGTAACCACCGTTCCAAATGCGGGCTTCACCAGCGAGGAAGATGGTTTGGATGTAGATTTTACAAACACCTCCACCAATGCGGACAGCTATGATTGGGATTTTGGTGATGGCAATACCAGCGATGAAGAACACCCCGGCCATACCTATGCAACAGACGGAGAATATGTCGTTGAACTCACCGCAACCAATGATTGCGGCTCCGTGACGGTTTCGCAAACCATTACTATTGTGTCAGCGCCGGTGGCTGGATTCAGCGCAAACAATACCAGCGGTTGCGCTCCGCTGACGGTGCAGTTTACCGACGAATCTTCGGAGAATGCAACGGCATGGTCATGGACCTTTGAGGGCGGTACACCGGCTACTTCCAATGACCAAAACCCTACGGTTACTTTCAATAATCCCGGAAGTTATGATGTAACGCTAACGGCCTCCAATGCAGCCGGACAGAGCACAGTTACACAAACGAATTATGTTGTTGTAACCACTATTCCCGTTGCGGGATACACCAGCGAAGTTGATGGCTTCACGGTTGATTTTACAAATAACTCAAATAATGCAACCAGCTATCACTGGGATTTTGGCGATGGAGAAGAAAGCACGGAAACCGATCCGTCCCATGAATATCAATCTGATGGCGAATACACCGTTGTGCTTACTGCAACAAACGATTGCGGGTCGCAAACCTTTACCGAAACGATAACCATTGTAACGGCTCCGCTTGCCGGATTTTCAGCCGAAGTGTCTTCCGGTTGTGCGCCATTTACCGTACAATTCATGGATGAATCCAGTGGAAACACGACAAGCTGGGAATGGTCATTTCCGGGTGGAAACCCCGGTAGCTCGGAAGAGCAAAACCCGGAAGTGGTTTATGAAACTCCCGGAATTTACGACGTAACGCTGATCGCCTCAAACGACGCTGGCAGCGATACTTATACACAATTGGAAATCATCATTGTGAACGACCAACCAACAGCAGATTTTTCAAGTACGCTCAACGGAACCACCATTAATTTCCAAAACAACAGCACCGGCGCAACGGAATACCTCTGGGATTTTGGCGACGGAAATGACAGTGATGAAGAGAATCCAAGCCATACTTATGATGAAACCGGTGAATACACGGTGACTTTGACAGCAATGAACGATTGCGGCTCCGAAACTATCGAGTATGTTATAAACATTGCTGATGTTCCGCAGGCTGCGTTCACAGCTGATGTAACGCTGGGTTGCCATCCCTTGACGGTTCAGTTTACTGATAATTCCGTCAACGCCGAATCCTGGCTGTGGTCGTTCCCCGGCGGTACGCCGAATACTTCCATTGAACAAAACCCGGAAGTTACCTACAACTCGCCCGGAAACTACAGCGTAACCCTCGAAGCGACCAACGCTTCCGGGACCGGCACAGTCACGATGGTCAGTTACATCACCGTTGAAAATATTCCCCAGCCGAGCTTTACTTCCAGCTTAACGGGATTGGTTGGAATATTTACCAATACCAGCAACGGCGGAACTTCCTTTGAATGGGACTTTGGCGATGGCGGAAGCTCCAATCAGGAAAACCCAACTTATATTTACGCGCAGGATGGTCAATACACGGTGACCCTTACCGTAACAAACTCTTGCGGCTCTGTGGCCACTTCGCAGAATATCACCGTCGCTACACCGCCAACCGCCAACTTCAACGCTGAAGAAACAACGGGTTGTGCTCCGCTTACCGTTCAGTTCAACAGCCAGTCTTCTCCAAACACGGTCAACTGGTCATGGTCGTTCCCTGGCGGTACGCCAAACAGCTCCACCGAGCAAAACCCAATGGTGGTTTATGATGCTCCCGGAGTGTATGATGTTACCCTGACGGTCAGCAATCCCGCGGGTTCCGATGAAGAGGTGGCGTTGGGATATATAGAAGTCAATGGTCTTCCCGAAGCAGATTTCGATTCTGCTGTCAACGGGATTACTGTGAATTTCACCAACAATTCTACAAATGGCAACAGCTTTGAATGGGATTTTGGCGACGGGAACTCCAGCTCGAATACCAATCCGCAGCACCAGTACGAGGATGTTGGTGATTATGACGTTCAACTGATCGTGACCAACGAATGCGGTGCGGATACCATCATGCAGACCGTTACGATACAGGGCTTTGCGCCGGAAGTAGCTTTCACTGCCGACGAGCGAAGCGGTTGCTTACCGATGACCGTACAGTTTTCAGATGCCTCCTCACAAGACCCTGATTCATGGTTCTGGACATTTGAAGGCGGAACCCCTGCCACTTCTGACGAACAGCACCCGGTGGTGGTCTATGAAACTGCCGGAACCTATGAAGTCAGCTTAACTGCGTACAATGTTTTTGGAGAAAACACCCTCACCGAGACCGGCTACATCGTCGTTTCGGATGTGCCGGTGGCAGCTTTCGATTATGATGATGAAAACGGAACTGTGACTTTTGAAAATAACTCCAGCGGTGGCAATACTTATGAATGGGATTTTGGCGACGGAAGCCCTGTCAGCAATGAAGAATCGCCCGTACACAACTACGATGCAACGGGTGAATACAAAGTCATTTTGACCGTAACCAACGAATGCGGCTCCGTCACTATCGAAAGAGTGGTGCAGGTGACCGTTTCCAGTGTAGAAGATTTTGAAAACATCAATACTTTCAATGTATTTCCAAATCCCAACAATGGCAGCTTTACGCTGATCCTCGAAGGTTTCGGCGTCGCTGACTTGAAACTGGAAGTTTTCAATGTATTGGGGCAGTCGATATTCAGCGAAATGATCGAATTCAACGGAAGTTTTTCAAAAGAATTTAACCTCATCAACGCAGCTGCCGGCGCCTACATCGTTCAGTTGCGGAGCGATGAACATTCGATGTATAAAAAGATCATCGTTGAGCGTTGACCTTGATGTTCCGTAAGAAAAAGCCCGTAGAATGATATTCCTGCGGGCTTTTTTTATTTCCCTGAAGGGCGGTTTTTATTGATAAAATTCGTAGGAGCGATGTATCCATTGTTGTCTTGTGAGTAGCCACTCCCGATGGGCATGTCGATAAAATCCCTCATTTCAAAATGCAAATGCGCGAGGTAACGGCCATGAGCAGTACCAATAGCGCCGATCTGTTCGCCGCGTTTTACAAAAGCGCCGTTTTTAACACTGATGTAGTGCAGATGGGTGTAAAGCGATTCGATGTATTTAAACTCGGAATGGTCAGGAAGTTTATGGATGATCCTCACGGTATTTCCCCAGCCACAGCACACATCTTCCGTAAAGACGACCAGGCCGTTTGCAACCGAAAAGACAGGATCGCCAAGGTCAGTATTGCCCCCGCCTTTGCCATTCCAGTCTTCTCCCAGGTGGAAATTTTCGCCAAAGGTCTGCGCGTTGAAATAATTCTGCGCATCAGGTTTTCCAACGGGAAAATCAAAGCCGTCGGTTATGAATTCTGTATGGATGTTGAAAATGCTATCGTAATGCTTTTCCGGCGATTTTTCGGTTCCTTTGGAATCAGTTGCAGAGAAACCGGAATCGCTTCCAATGGCTGAGGTGTGTGCGTCGGCGGTTGGCCTTTTTACCGAAAAAAAATAAACCAGGCCACCGAGCAAGATTAACCAAACGATTTTATTCATGTCTGAAAAATAGGT
Organism: uncultured Saprospiraceae bacterium; assembly: GCA_964551455.1. Taxonomy (GTDB): domain Bacteria; phylum Bacteroidota; class Bacteroidia; order Chitinophagales; family Saprospiraceae; genus JAHDHW01. The sequence continues at coordinate 8,891 of CAZKDA010000115.1, read as the reverse complement.
TTGTTTTTGGTTATCAGGAGAAAATGGGTTTTAAAAAAATCATCTGCGATCAAATCTCTGTATTCATTGTGCGACCCCGCTGGGGTCGAAAATATGCTGGATACACTTCTGTTAACATACTGTGACCCCGCTGGGGTCGATATAAGATATTGACCCAACAACGAAGCCAATATTGAAGTAAAAATATGACCACAGCGTGGTCAAAGTCTGTTAGTTTATTTTATTCCGCCATTCAATCGACCCTGTCGGGGTCGTACCTCGTCTATCACAATCAAACAACAAAAAAATAGAATCCAAACGGGCTTTTGTCCAGCGATATTACGAAACTTTACCTGGAAGGGATGCAATATCTACTCCACCGCCTACTCTATTGAGGAAGGTTCTCTGAAAATTCAATGGAAGCAATACACAAGATAATTTTGAAAAAAGCCGTAATTTGCCGACTAATTCGGAATATTGAAAAAAGGATAGCGGGCAGGATTTGAGATGAAACAATATTTGACGAAAAACAACGGTTAAACATACTTTGAAAGCGATCTCGAGTTCCGGTTTCGATTTACTTTGCAGAACTTTTTTCGCTTTTTTGTGCGATTATAATTATAGCCATTTTTGCAATGGCAAGTCCCTCAACACCTGCCTGAGTAATTTTTCTGAAAACAAAATTGCGTTCGACGTACTTCAAAAAAAGCTGTAAAAGTTTTTAACTTGAAGCAGCCCGTAAACATCGCTGAAGTTTTAAGAAAGTGATTGAAAAAAAGCCATATTATAATTCCATTTTCAAACGAACGGTCAAAACCCTTTGCCTGTTGGTTATGGTTTTATGCTGGCTGCCACAGGTATCCTTCGCTCAAAGCTGCGATTGTACCGATTGCCCCGATATCGCAACTGCAAATACTACCACCGATTTTCACTTTTTGATCGAAGGAGCGGCCAATAACGATCTTTCCGAACCCAGCCAGGGGGTTTGCGGCGTAGTCATTGAATTTATCCCCGATCACATCTGGAGCCTTGAAATGACCCTGACCTCACCCGGTGGCCAGCAGGTGACGCTGATCGGCCCTCCGGTCAACCAATTCGGATTTACGGGACCCTTTGCCTGGGAGATTACTTTTCTGCCATGTGGCGCAGCCGTATCGCCTGATCCGGGCTTTAATCCCGTTTGGCACAACGATCAGCCCTGGGCCTTGGGGGCGCTGTATTCCGGCTCTTATTATCCCTTTTCCGGTTGCCTGGAAGATTTTGACATTGGCTCGGTGGATGGCATCTGGACATTGAGCGTAGAGAATAACTCACCGGTCAACACTGCCGGGATCATCGATTTTTCGGTTGTGTTTTGCGACGAAGAAGGCCTCGACTGTTTTGATTGCGAGGCTTTCGCCGGAACTTTCGAGGAGGATTCCATGATATACCTTTGCGCCGGCGATCCGGATATGATCCTGGATGTTGAACCTTTGTTCGGAGGCAATGATCCGGATACCACGGTTTACGGCTATTCTTTTATCATCGCTCAGCAAGACACCATTCTCGCTTTCGATTCATTGCCCGATTTTACCGGGTTTGGAAGCGGGGTTTACCAGCTTTACGGATTTGCTTTCCGACTCCTGGACTCCCTGGACATTCCGCCCCCCGACGGCAATACAACGATCACTTCCCTGAATGAAGACCTCATCAACAACAGTTCTTTTTTCTGCGGCGATGTGACTGATGATTTTGTGGAGGTTTCCATCGTTTTGATAGATACTACCTTTCTGACTGATACTTTGTGTTTTGGAGAATCGGTGATCTTCGGATTGGACAGCATCTTCATCGCTGCCGATACGATCATAGAAAATAACGATACCACCATCATCGAAGCGGATACAATCATCTCCGCCATCGATACGCTCACCGAAAGCGGGATTTATACTTTCAATCTCGAAAGTTTCCACGGTTGCGACAGCGTTGTCGTCTTTGATCTGACCATCCGCGATGAGATTTCAACGGTATTGTTCGACACGATCTGCGCGGAAGACAGCTATTTTTTCAACGGCCAGTTTTATGAAACCAGTGGCGTGTATTCGGCGGTTTTTCAGGCCGAGTCGCTTTGCGACAGTACCGTGACCTTGAATTTGCATGTTAGGGATTCTATCATCACCAACCTCACAGCGGTTATTTGTTCGGGTGAATCCTATTCAGTTGGAAACAATACCTATACATTTACCGGCATCAGCGTGGATGTGCTCAATTCGGTTGAAAACTGCGATAGCACTGTGATCCTTGATCTGACTGTTTTGGATCCTGCGGTGTCCGTTGTGCCGCCGCAGGCTTTGAATTGCATTGATACCACTGTGATCCTTGATGGTTCTGGCTCGACGGGAGAAGCATTGACCTACGAGTGGTTGCACCTCGACAATGGCAACGACGGCATCGTCAGCGGCGGTGATTCGCCAATCGCTGTTGTAAATAAAACCGGCAATTACCAACTGATCGTTACGGATACTTTGGGTGGAAATGAATGTACTGCAACCACTTTCGTCGGCGTGGGAGCCAACGTAACACCCCCTCACCTGATCGCCTTCGGCGGGACGCTGGATTGCAACGAAACCGAAACCGAACTCAGCGCGATTTCCATCACGCAGGGTGTTATTTTTAACTGGACTGGCCCTGATAGTTTCACTTCTTCCGAACAAAACCCCATCGTGGATATAGCCGGAGATTTTATTGTAACCGCCACAAGCCCCAATGGCTGCGAATCGCAATTTACCGTAACCGTAGATATCGATACCATTCCTCCTGCCCTGATTCTTTCTGTAAGCGATACCCTCGATTGCAACACCGGCATGGTTCAGCTTTCGGCCAATGCCACTCCAGATGCCATCAGCTTTCAATGGACCGGGCCAATTGGTTTTAATAGTGATCTACAAAATCCACAAACGGACATCCCCGGAAATTATATCCTGATCGCCGAAACGCCAAACGGTTGCACAACACAGGCAGAGATCGAAGTCCCGGAAAATTTTGAAACTCCCGATGCTTCCGCTAGTGGTGATACCCTGACTTGCGCGATCCAGGAAATCCAACTACAAGGAAATTCCGCGACGCCGGGAGTCATTTATAGCTGGACAGGTCCGAATAGCTTTTCTTCAACAGAACAAAACCCTGTGGCCTCCGAACCTGGAGAATATTTTCTGACCGTACAAGCGCCGAATGGTTGTGAAACTACAGTTCCTACAATTGTAGAACAGGATATTGCAGTTCCGGATGCTGTCGCTGATGGTGGTGTTTTAAATTGCGAAGTGGACACTTTGCAGATTTTTGGCAATTCTATAACGCCGGGGGTTACCTTTTCCTGGAACGGGCCGGGAGGTTTTGTTTCCTCAGAACAAAATCCGCTTGTAGATTTATCAGGCGAATATTTCCTGACCGTTCAGGCGCCCAACGGTTGTGAAACTACGGTCAGCGCAATGGTTGAAGATGATTTTGAACCGCCACATATCGAAGCCTCCGGCGATACCCTCGATTGCAATGACCCTTTGGTTCAGCTATTCGGAAATTCCAACACACAGAATGTGGAATACAGTTGGTCGGGGCCGCAAAGTTTCAGCTCCACGGAGCAAAATCCTTTTGTTGATGTTCCCGGAAATTATGAGCTTACCGTTACCGGCGAAAACGGTTGTACCGCGCAGCTTGCGGTAGAAGTTGAAATTGACACCCTGACACCCCAAGTCATAGTTTCGGTAAACGATACGCTGGATTGTAACACCCTGATCGTGCAACTTTCCGGCGATGCAAATCCTGTAGCAACGACATATAACTGGACAGGCCCCGGAAGTTATATTTCAAATGAACAAAACCCGGAAGCCAGCCTTCCCGGAGATTATTTTTTAACCGTGACAGCGCCTACCGGTTGCACCGGACAGGCCACGCTGACCGTTTTACAGGATACTTTGGCGCCGGATGCCAGCGCGACCGGCGATACACTCTTTTGCAATATTTCGGAGGTGCAACTCGAGGGAAATTCCGTAACTCCCGGAGTCAGTTACAGTTGGACTGGCCCCAGTAGTTTTAATTCGACAGAACAAAATCCATCGGTTACGGAAGCAGGAGAATACTTTCTGACAGTTGAAGCTGAAAATGGTTGTCAAACTACGGTCAGCGCTATGGTCGAAGAAGATATTCAGTTGCCTGGCGCAATAGCGCAGGGTGATACTTTGAATTGCAACATCACGGAAGTGCAGTTGCAAGGCGATTCTCCGGCGCAGGATGTGGCGTTCAGTTGGACAGGGCCGGGAGGCTATCAATCGACAGAACAAAACCCGGTTGTTGACACCGCCGGCGTCTATTGGCTGACGGTCACCGCTTTGAATGGTTGTTCATCGCAGGCGTCGGCTACGGTAGTGATTGATACTTTGCCACCGCAACTTTTGCTTTCTGTAAATGACACGCTGGATTGTAATGTTTTAATAGTACAAATTTCTGCGAATGCTACTCCGCAAGCCACAACTTATGAATGGACGGGGCCAGGCATTTTCTCCTCTGATATTCAAAACCCGGAAACCGATACCCCCGGCGATTATTTTGTAACGATCACTGCAATAAACGGCTGCACGGGGCAAGGTTCGATTGAGGTGATCCAGGATCACGAAGTGCCGGACGCATTGGCTATTGGCGATACGCTGGATTGTTTATCTCCCGAAGTGCAACTGACCGGGTATTCCGAAACGCCGGGCGTCAGTTATAGTTGGATCGGCCCGGATAGCTACACCTCGACGGAACAAAACCCAATGGTTTCCGTTCCCGGCGATTATTACCTGACCGTGGAAGGAGCCAATGGCTGCGGGATCACCCAAATCGCAACAGTAGGAGAGGATATGGAAACTCCGGATATTTCGGCTCTCGGTGATACTTTAAATTGCATGGCTGCAAACGGTCAACTCACCGGCAACTCAACTACGCCAGATGTCATGTTCCAATGGACAGGCCCGAACAGTTTTGCGTCAAGCGAACAAAATCCGCTGGTGACAGACCCCGGCGAATATTTCCTCACGGTGACCGCCACGAACGGTTGTGACACAAGCGTCAGCGTGATCGTCGCTCCCGATCTCGATGCTCCCGATGCAACAGCCGAAGGAGATACCATCAATTGTTTTGACCCATCTGCCCAACTGGAAGGCTTTTCTTCTGTTTCCAATGTCGCTTATTTTTGGGCAGGCCCGAACAGTTTTGCGTCAAGCGAACAAAACCCTTTGGTTACCGACCCCGGCGAATATTTCCTCACGGTGACGGCCGAAAATGGTTGTGAAACCACGACCAGTGCCTGGGTTATCGAAGATATTGAATTCCCCGACGCAGCGGCAACGGGCGATACATTAGATTGTCTTTCGCCGATGGTGCAGATATTTGGCAATTCGACCATGCAAGGAGTCACCTATCATTGGGTTGGCCCCAACTTTTTTGTTTCAGATGAGCAAAACCCGGAAGTGACTGTACCGGGAGAATACATTTTGACAGTGACCGCTGCAAACGGATGTACTGCGATGGACACCACTATTGTCGTTCAGGATGCTAATTTGCCCAATGTTTCGGCTCTGGGTGATACTTTGAATTGTTTGGTGACAACGGTACAGTTATCAGGAAATTCTTCGACACCGGACGTAACGTACAGTTGGGCGGGGCCGGATAGTTTTAGCTCTTCCGAGCAAAACCCCGATGTCTCTGTACCCGGAATTTATATTTTGACGGTGACATCCCCGAACGACTGCCAGGCCATTGCCAGCGCCATCGTTGTGGGTGATCTGGAAGCTCCGGAAATAGAAATCGTTGGTGATACCCTCGATTGCGCGGCATCTTCGGTTCAGTTGGGAGTAATTATCGCAACTCCCGGTTTGGATTTCAATTGGACAGGCCCGAACAGTTTTACATCAAGCGAGCAAAACCCCGAGGTTATGGAACCAGGGGAATATTTTCTCACCGTGACGGCTCCGAACGGTTGTGAAACCTCCGACAGTGTGATCGTCGTGCAAGATGAAGATGTGCCGGATATTTTTGCCACAGGCGATACACTGGATTGTGACGCAACCATCGGTCAGTTGCAAGGATCGTCAACATTTCAGGGCGTGGTATTCAATTGGACAGGCCCGAACAGTTTTGCGTCAAGCGAACAAAATCCCCAGGTTACTGATCCCGGCGAATATATTTTAACTGTCGTTGCGCCAAACAGTTGTTCCAATCAAACCAGCGTTTTCCTCATACAAGATGATGACGCTCCGGATATTATGGCTATGGCCGATACGTTGAGTTGCATCAATTTGACAGCGCAATTGCAGGGATTTTCTAATGTGCCCGATGTGGAATACAGTTGGTCGGGGCCAAATTTCAGCTCTTCCGAGCAAAATCCACAAGTCGATGAACCTGGCGAATACACCTTGACCATAACTGCCCCAAACGGCTGCGTTGCGGATACCATCATTGAAGTCGTTGACATCACCACGATAATCGATGCTGTTGCGAATTCTTCGGATACCATTTCCTGCACCAGCGGATCAGCAACGATCAGCGCACAGGGATCGAGTTGGGGATCAACCATCGAATACTTCTGGATCACAGAGAATAACGACACGCTCGGCAACGATCCGATGCAAACCGTATTTGCAGGCGGCGTTTATACTTTGGTCGTTTCAGACAATTTTTCAGGATGCACCGCTTCCACGCAGGTTTCAATAATTGACGTCAGCGAAGAACCGGTGGCTGAGATCAGCACGATCGGAAGCCAGAGCATCACCTGTGCCAACAGCAATGTGCTCATCACCGGCGAAGGTTCGGGGCCGCTTGGCGAGATCGATTTTGAATGGTTGTTTGAAGGCATTGTCATTTCCGATGAAATGGAGCTACAGGTTACGGAACCCGGCGAATACATTTTACAGATTACTAATTTTACAGATGAATGTATTGCTTTTGACACCATTTTTATTAATGAAAATGTACAGCTTCCGGAGGTTGAGATCAATGCGCCGGATATGCTGAATTGTTTGAATACCCTTATCCAGATCGATGCCTCCGGCTCCTCTGTCGGCAATGAATTCATTTATCAATGGACAAGCGCTTCCGGCACGGGCATACAAAGCGGAGCCACAACGCTCCAACCCTGGATCAATGCTCCGGGAACCTATACGCTGAATATTGAAAACTCCGAAAACGGTTGTGCCGATTCGGCGGATGTGACCATCTTATCCGATACACAATCGCCCCTTGCAGAAGCCGGAATCGCGGAAGACCTCAGTTGTGATAACCCGGTGGTTTTCCTCAATGGAATTGGAAGCTCGGATGGCGTACACATCGAATATCTGTGGACGGGCGAGGGCATTTTAGGTGGTGAAACCAGTCTCACCCCGGAAGTCAATCAGCCCGGAATTTATACCCTTCTGGTTACGAATACCGAAAACGGCTGCTCGGCGACCGATTCGGTTTCGGTGGAAGGTACCAACGATTTTGTTTCCAACGCAGCAGTCGAAGTATTTGATCCCGAATGCTTTGGAGAAAGCAGCGGCGCGATCCTGGTGGAAAACGTCAGCGGTGGCGTCGCGCCTTATTTGTATTCGATTGAAGAAGACGTTTTTGTGCAAAACAATTTTTTCGATGGCCTTTCGGAAGGCGCCTATCATTTGACCGTCATGGATGCCATCGGCTGCGAATGGGATACCCTGATCCTGCTCGATGCTCCCGACAGCATCCAGGTTTTCCTGGGAGCGGATGTACAACTCGAATTGGGCGACAGCTTCCTGCTCGATCCGCAGATCACCGTTCCGTTTTCACAAATGGATACTTTTATTTGGCAAACATACATGCCGGACTTTTGCGATACCTGCTTCAGCCAGTGGGTAAGACCGTTGGAAACAACGATTTTTACTATCACCGTTTTCAATGAACATGGTTGCCGATCGACGGATGAAATTGTGTTGCGTGTTGAGAACAAGAGAGCCGTTTATATTCCCAACTCTTTTTCACCAAATGGCGATGGCAACAATGACCTGTTTATAATCTATGGTGGCAAGGATGTTTTAAAGATCAATACCTTCCGGATTTTCAGCCGTTGGGGAGCAATATTGTTTGAAAAAAAGAACTTCCAACCTAATGACCTTCTGACCGGCTGGGACGGAACCTATCGGGGAGAACCCCTGAACCCCGACGTCTTTGTTTACTTTGCCGAGATCGAATTCATTGACGGCAGGGTGAAAATATTCAAAGGCGACATTACCCTCTTGCGCTGAACCCAGCCTGCCCTACTCCTCCCGGAGGCTTGAATCTCCGGCATTTTCCCCTTCAAAGTGGCAAAACTTTTGCTTTCAGACATTGTAGAATTTGGAATAGTTTAACAGCCTGAATTTCAATCATTTCGAATAAAGTACCCCTCAACTTTTATTCGGTTAACAGACAGGAAGTTATGAATAAAAATGACCTGTTGATCTGCGTTATTCCTATCCAAATTCAATTTTTTATTACACATCAGCATTGCTGAAAAACAAGACTTACAATCATCAGTTGACCAAAACTCAGGGCAAATAAGATTTTTAAAATGAGAATCCCATAAAGTATTTGACGATGAGTTCAAAACTGATTTTTTTATCCGTTTTTTCATTTCTTGGTTTCTTTGCACACTCCCAGCCATCTAATGACAATCCATGTAATGCCATTCCGCTTCAGGTAAACAGTGCATGCAATTTTAACAATTACATGAATCTCGGTGCTACGCCTACGGCGGGAGTTCCCGATCCTGGTTGTGCCGGTTATGCCGGTGGCGATGTCTGGTTTACATTTACGATGCCGGAAAACGGTTATCACACCATCGTGGAAATGGGCGCCGCGGGGATCACCGATGGCGGCATGGCTATTTACAGCGGAGCAGATTGTAATTC
>CAZKDA010000114.1:0-15000 GCA_964551455.1 uncultured Saprospiraceae bacterium | reverse complement strand
TCTGTCGGTGATAGAGAGTGTTTCCTGCACGTTGTGGTCGGTGATGAGGATGCCGATGTTTTTGGTTTTCAGTTTGGCGACGATCGACTGGATATCTTCTACGGCAATAGGATCAATGCCGGCAAAAGGCTCGTCGAGCAGGATGAAGTTGGGATCGGTAGCCAGCGCACGGGCGATTTCGGTACGCCTTCGCTCGCCGCCGGACAGCGTATCACCAAAGCTTTTTCTCACTTTTTTCAGGCCGAACTCCTCCAGGAGCGATTCCAGTTTGTCCCGTTGTTCCTCCTTGCTCAGCTTTGTCATTTCCAGCACGGCTGTGATGTTATCTTCGACGCTGAGTTTTCTGAACACAGAAGGCTCCTGCGGTAAATAGCCGATCCCTTTCTTTGCGCGTTTGTACATCGGCAGGTCTGTGATGTCGGTTTCGTCGAGAAAGACCCTACCGCTGTTGGGTTTTATAAAACCGACCACCATGTAAAAAGTGGTGGTTTTTCCAGCGCCGTTAGGCCCTAAAAGCCCGACGATCTCTCCCCTGTCCACCTCGATCGAAACCCCTTTCACCACTTCGCGGCGGCCATACACCTTAACCAAATCCTTTGATCGTAATTTCATTTTCTTCGTTTTAAAAATTTGTGTTCAGGCTCTTGCCATTCATTCTGTCAGCGTGATCTCTTCTTCAACATCCCAGTTGGCTCTAAGTTCTTTCAGGTTTACTGTAAATATCGGTTCAGGTTGGCGTTTAAGGATATAATTTCCTGTATCCCAGCGACCATTGCTGTTGAGGTCGGTGATGATCCTAATATAATACGCACCCGGTGTTAAGGTGTTGAAGATGCGAACGAACGTGGATAAACCGCCAATGGAAAATTCCTTTACCAATTTATCATTATTTTTAAAAAACAATTGTATCACATAGCTTTTCAGGCTGTCCAGGCCATTGACTGTAACTGCAATATTTCCAAATTCTTTGAGAGGGCTTGCCTGATAATTCATGGAAAAAGTATCGGCATTGCTCAATCCGTAAATATCCGTAAGGGCGCCAGGTAATATCTTCAAAATATAGGTCGAATCCTCCTCCCACTTCCATCGCAATTGCAATTCACGTTGGTTGAGTACGAGCTCTGAAATATTGGAAAACGTTACCGAATCTTTCACAACAACTATTTTGGAGGTATCGGCAGCAGCGATCGGGTGATTCATTCTGATGGCTATAGGTTGGGTCGGGTTGAATTTAACAATTTGGTCCTTTCGGGCTGTGACCGGGCGAAGTTTTCTTTTGGTCAGAAACGATTCCTTGTCTCCCGGTTCTACTGCCAGCGTATCGAAAAACGAAGTGTCTTTATTGACAAAAAGGCGCCCTTGCTCATCTCCGCGCCAGTCGTACCAGACTTTGACCGTATCGTTTTCATATTCAAATATGGCGTTTTCGACATCCGGCTCGAAGCGAAAACCGATATTTTGAGGTGTTTGATTGAAAGCAAGTTTCAGCAGACCGGGCTGTAGATTTTTGTTGATGATCTTTAAAGGAGGCAATTCCTGGAAAAGCCTGATGGGTGGCAAAACTACAAGGCTGCTGTCGCCCGACAAGGTGATGAAACCATCCGGGAAGCCGATCATTTCGCTTTCCTGATCGTAGAGGTAGTTGAGGTTTTTGTCAGTCAAAGCAAATACTTTAAACGTGTCGGATTTGATATTCCCGATTTGAAACCTGCCGTTTTCACCCGTTTTTGCAAAATAAAAAGGCCGTTCGGTTTTGACGACGGTGTCGGACAGGTTGTCGTAAAGCATCAGCAACACGTCTTTGGCTGGTTCGCCGGTGAGTGCGTCGGTGATGTTTCCGGCGATTTCCAGCGAATCGATCAGATAGCCGGTAGCAAAAACGAATCTCAGATCAGGCACAGGATTTCCCTCAGTGAAATCGACCACGGCTGCTCCGAAATTGATGGTATAGGTCGCATCGGGGCGGAGCACTTCATCTTTATGAAAATCGAAAAAAATGGTTCTCTTTTTTTTAGTGATCATGGGGCGTTTGGCCAATGGAGGTGAAACGATGACCTGGTTGAAAACATCTTTCAGATCGACAAACTCATCAAAGACCAGCGTGATCCGCTGTTTTTCAAAATTGGTCTGAAGGTTTTTTGTAGAACGCAGCGAATCCAGTACAGGAGGCTGCTCGTCTCTGGGGCCTCCGGAAGGGTTGCCGACATTTGCACATCCAAAAAAAAACAGGTAAATGATATAAATAAAAAAGGTTCTGTTCATCAAAATATAGTTCATAGTTTGAAGCCTGCCTGACTGCTAAAGGCAGGCAGGTTCGTAGTTCATCGGTTCTACAAACCACGAACTACTTGCCGCAAATATAATTCAACTTTGGGTTAATCGCGGATTCGCATTTTTTTTAATTATACTTGTTCACGGGTAGAACGCTGCGAATCAAATAGCGGAAGCTGCCCGTCTTGAGGGCCTTCCGTCAAAAGTGCCAACAGATGCCTTTCATTTTTAACTACCGGCAGACATATTAGCGGGAAAAAAAATGTTAAAAGGAATGTAAAAATTAAAAAGTTAAACGAATTACGTTTACTTTTAACATAGCTCATTTGAAACGACGGATTTTTTAAATTGTATCGTACTTTAAACAAAAAACCGGAACCGGTCAGGCTGAAAGCTCAAGCAGCATAAAATCTGACGAAGGCGTTATTTGATTGAAAAGCAATAACTTTCGAGGCAAAAGGTTCCAAAAGTTTTTTTATTATTTAAAGTATGGCAAATTGGACTCCTTTAAAAACAAACATTTGTCCATGGATCTTGCTTTGCATTTACACCACGAGGAAAAAGATTTCATCGCCGCTTGTGTCAACAAAGAGCGATGGGCGCAAAAAAAACTATACGAAGATCATTATAGCGTAATGATGGGAGTTTGTTTGCGCTACAGTAACAATCGTGAAGATGCCCTGGACATTTTACATGAAGGATTTTTAAAGGTTTTCACCCACATCGCAAAGTATCAGCCCGGCACATCGATCAGCGCCTGGATCCGGAGGATCATGGTCAATACCTCGATCGATTTTTACCGGAAAAGCATTCGCCGCAGAACCGAAGATATTGAAAATGCGTATCAACTGAATGATACCGATGCGGATGCGATCAGTATGTGTAGTGAAAAAGAGATCCTTTACGCTGTTCAAAGCCTCTCCCCCGCATACCGGGTTGTTTTCAACCTTTATGTCATCGAAGGATATTCGCACAAAGAAATCGCCGACGACTTGGGCATTACCGAAAGTACATCGCGTTCTAATCTGGTGAAAGCGAGACAAAAATTGAAAACAATGCTCGCTGCAAATTATGTACGATATGGAGAGTAACAATTTCGATAAACATTTCCGGGATAAACTTCAGAACCTGAAGGCCAAATACAGGCCTGAAGACTGGGAACTGATGGAGCAAAAGCTCGACGCTGCCGATGCTCCCGAAAACCTGGAATTGGAGGATGTACTGATCGATGGAATGGCATTTGGCAATCTCGAAAACCTGGAAGCCGGTTATAACCCTGCTCACTGGGCTTTGATGGAACAAAAATTAGATGACGCCTATTCTCTTCGCCGTAAGTTGTACCGTTATAAAGTGGCAGAGATCGGGCTTATGCTGCTGATAATTTTTACGATTATCCAGTTTTTACCTTTCCAAAAACAGAAACCCCATACAGCGCTGAATACTTTTGAAATCCACGAAAGCGCTCTGCTCCCTCATCAAAAACCTGAAACTACAACCCATATAACGGAACAGGTAATTACCACTCAACCGCAAAACGCTGAGAGTAATTCAGCACCCGTTTCAGATTACACAAACACGATTTCAGAAACAACCGCTTCTGAAAAACAACCCAAAACCGACAGCAGCAATGATTTGAAAAAAGAAGTTGGGCTGGATTTTAAAAATAACCTGAGCATTTCCGACAGATATTTTACCGGTTTTCAACCGCCTTACCTTATCGCTGATCTGCTCAGGCAGTCGCTGGCGTTTCCGGCGAGCAAAACAATGGCACATCAGCCGGTTTCAATCCTGATGCCGATAAGTCCCTACTCTCCTGGCAAAATCAGCGATTCCGGCGGATCTCCGGCATTGCCGGACTGCCTTACCTGCAAGTCTTTGCCTTCTTCTATGTTGATCAGTATCGGTGTACTGGCTGGCGCAGACGCAGATTATATCACAACTCCCTACGACGAAAAATTTCACCAAAAAGAGTTTAACCAAATCGCAATGGGATACAGCGGTGGGCTTACCCTGGGGATCAAATACCATAAATGGGAACTGGAAACCGGCGCCATCTATTCGGCAAAATACTACGGTTCCCGCAACATCTTTGAAGTCAGCGGCAGTTTTGAAGACGGAGGTTATGTACAGCAGGGTTTGCTGGGCGTCCAACTCGATATCGTAAGAGTACCGCTACACCTCAGGTACTATTTTATGGATCAAAACAAATGGAACGTTTATGCTCATTCCGGCGCTTCCTTTAACATGACGATCGAAACACTTTATGAATACACATCACAACAAGTAGGCAGCACCAATGAAATTGCCAGCAGAAGAATGGACCCACACGCTGCCAAAAATTATGATGGCATCTTTGAAGGAGGCAACTTTATCGACAATACTTTCGTCACCGCCAACCTGGGCTTGGGTGTCGAACGCTTTTTCAACTCCCGGATGAGTATCTTTTTAGGATCGACCTACCACCATCAGGTCACGAAAGGACTTGGCCCGCAGAATGACAAGATCAACTCGCTCTCTATCATGACCGGTGCCCGCATCATACTGAAATCAGATTGACCCGGCGCCTCCGGTTTATTCTCTCCTTGTGTAATCGTCTCGGTTTCCACAATCCTATACAAACCGGCTAAAGCATCCCTTTTCGGAAAGTAAATTCATATAATTTTGTACCTTTTAAAAACGAAAATGCTATTTTGAAATTTGCAAAAACCCTTATCTGCTTACCTTTGCAAAAATTCCTTTTTGATGATGAAAATATTCCCCTGTCTTTTAATCGCCATATTCTTTTTACTCCCGCTGGATTTGACTTATGGACAAGGTTGCAGCGATGCAGGCGTATGCACCGTCAATAGCTTTAAGCCGGAAGCAGCAGATAGCATTCCTTTACAGAAAAACCGGCTAAAAGCCGGGGTATTCTACGGAAGCGCCGACTACTCAATCTCCGTTGCAGGGGCATACCTGGAATACAACCGGCAGATCAATGAACCATTTTCAATGGATGTGAGACTGACTTCGCTTTCGCAATCCGGAAACGATATTTCGGTTTTTGGGCTGTCTGATCTTTATCTCAGCGCCAATTACCAGGTTTCCGATAAAACGGTAGTGACACTTGGCACGAAAATTCCACTCACGGACGGCAATGTCACCAAAGACATGCTCCCTCTCCCAATGGATTACCAATCCAGCCTCGGCACCTTCGATCTCATCGCCGGCGTTGGATTTACCATCAATAACTTACGGATCATCGCAGCTTTTCAGCAACCATTGACCCAAAACAGCAATGAATTCCTCGCTGAAAATTATCCAGCAAATTCAATCCTCCGCACCTTCCAGACTACCCGGAATTTTAAGCGGAACGGCGACATCATACTCCGAGTTGCATATCCTATCAAGGTGGGCGACAGCTTTAAAATCACTCCGGGGCTTTTGCCGATCTATCATTTGGCGAACGACAAATTTACAGATGCCGCAGGCGCTGAACAGGAAATCGAAGGGTCGCAGGGCCTGACCCTGAATGGCAACCTCTATTTCGATTATGAAATAAACCACCGGAATGCCCTGCAACTGAACCTGGGCGTTCCATTCATCGTCAGAGATCAAAGGCCGGACGGCCTGACCCGTAGTTTTGTGGTAAACCTGGAGTATGGTATTAAATTTTAGTGGTCTGCTTTCAATGCTCCCGGAGTCTATAATTTTGAAACAAACCCAATAATCACCCAATTATGAAATACCTCTGGATTTTGTTCACGATCTCAATGTTGGCCTGTAATCAAAGTGGAGAACAAAACAATGCCGCATCCCAGCCGGACACTTCAGTTGTTCAACCCAAACCAACAATTCAGGTTTATACCAACGACCGGTTCAGGAATGTTACCGTGGAACAAACCGGGGTGCATGAGTTCCGAATTACAGGCATGGGACAAATTTTTGAAGCAAACTTCAATTGGGTGGTAGAAGACGGTCACGAAGAACTGGCAAGCGGTTTCCATACGACAGACGCCGGCGCTCCCGAATGGGGCAATTTCAGCTTTACCGTCAATGTTTCAAAAAAACGGGAAAACTCAACCCTGATCCTCATCCTGTTTGAAATAAGTGCAAAAGACGGCAGCCGCCAACACGAGTTACCCATCAAGCTCTACTAAACGGAAGACTTCAATTGGCTGGCGATCAGGTCGTTCAGCTTTTCATTCAAAAGCAGGTGCCCTGCATCCAGCAAATGCAGCCGCACAGTTGGCATTCCTTTGCAAAACTTTTCTCCGGCTGAAGGCGGAACGATCTTGTCGTATTTCCCGAAATAAAGCTCGACCGGAATCGCATACTTTTTCAGGATTTTTTTGGCTTTTCCCTGATCGACTTTAAAATCCGATAAAGACACCCAGGTGTTAAAAAGCCGTTCGCGCCGCTTCGTGGTAGCCAGGTTGTTCCGGACGAAATGAGCATTATGATCATTCAACAACCCCGTTTTATTAAAAACATTTGCTAATGCGATCAATACGCCTGAGTTGGAAAACCATCGTTGGAAAAACCGCCTGAGCCAAAGCGGAGCCTTCGAAGCGCTGAACATATTGTGCGAGTGGAGTCCGTCCGGCGCCACCAGGTAGATCTTATTCACTTTGCCGACAACTGCGTCAAGAGACGACAGGATCAGGCGGCCTCCATAGCTGAAACCCATCAGTTCGAATCGCGCTTTGCGCTCTTTTTTCAACATGATTTCAAACAGGTTTTCCAGGTCGGTTCTTGAAAAAGAACGGGCATCCCAGCGCGTTTCGCCATGAAAAGGAAGGTCGATGGCATACACCGAATAATCATTTTCAAGCGCAGTTTTCAAGCTCAAAAATACATCAGCGCGGTCGCCGTAACCATGCAGCGCAATGAGTAATCTTTCGCCGCTTCCAAACCTGTAAAAATGTACTTTTGAATCCTGATATTCCAAAAATCCCTCTTCCATCAGCCTGGTGTTTTGCTATCGTCGGGTTAAAGATTTGATAATTTTATAAAACAAATTTAAAACCAGCGTCAATTGCGGAATGATATCTAGCAAAGTAATTGGTCAAAAATAAAGTTGTCCGGTGTCCGGTGTTCCCGACAAGTCGGGATTTCCGGTGTCCGGCTTCCTGCCTCCCGCTTCCCGTTACTTTTCACTGTTCACTGTTCTCTTTAGCGACTTTGCGTGGGTTGGACAACTTTTCCGCCTTTTAGATGGATGATTTTTTGGGTCATTGCAGCGAGATCAAGATCATGGGTTACAAGCACCAGAGTAGTTCCGGCATCTTTATTCAGTTCAAAAATGAGGTCAACGACTTTTTGGCTGGTGTCGTCATCGAGGTTGCCGGTGGGTTCGTCGGCGAAGAGTATTTTCGGACGGTTTGAAAAAGCCCTGGCTAATGAAACGCGCTGCTGTTCTCCTCCCGAAAGCTGGCTGGGATAGTGGTTTTTCCGATCGGCCAGGCCAACGCGTTCCAGCAATTCAAGGGCTGATTTTTCAGCATTTTTTTCTCCGCGCAACTCCAGCGGAACCATCACGTTTTCGAGAGCCGTAAGCGTTGGGATCAGTTGAAAATTTTGAAAAATGAAACCGACATATTTATTTCTGACGGCAGCGCGCTCATCTTCATCCAGATCATCGAGCCTGATGCCATTGAGTGTAACAGAACCGTCGGTGGCGCGGTCGAGTCCGGCACACAATCCGAGTAAAGTCGTTTTTCCGCTACCTGAGGGGCCTACGATGGCAAAAGTTTCTCCGGCTTCTATGTCGAAACTTACTTCGTCAAGCACGGTTAGTGCGCGGCTCCCGCTGTCGTATGTTTTGGTCAGATTTTGAACCTTAAGCATGTGTTTGTTTTCTATTCGGATACATTTAAAACTATTGCCTCCATAACAAGCGAAAACTTAAAAAGATCGCTGCAAAGGTTGCGCTTTTTAAAATTTGCCTTCTTGGACAAATAGAAGAAATCTTAGCGCTTGACTATTCTTTATTAAAATGATACAACCCGGAAAGCAGAACTTAGTATAGTTTCACTTTCTGCGAAAATCTGCGACATCTGCGGGAAATTATAGTGTCCCGCTGATCTCGCTGATCCACGCAGAACCTGTCACGCAAGGCGTGAACTTGTGAGAAAAAAAATGTGTAAATCTTGTACAGCACTGGCATTTTTAGTCTAATGCAAAGTAGTTTCCTTAGAGCTTAAAATTCAGCTTTGCCGGGGGTGCGGGGGAACGGGATGACATCGCGGATATTTTCCATACCGGTAATGAATTGAACCATTCTTTCAAAACCCAGCCCGAATCCGGCATGCGGGCAGCCGCCGAATCTGCGGAGATCGAGATACCACCAAAGCTCATGTTCGTCAACGTCCATTTCCTGCATCCTTTGTTTCAGGACATCGTGGCGCTCCTCGCGTTGCGAGCCTCCGATGACTTCACCGATGCCGGGAAACAGGACATCCATCGCAGCAACGGTTTTGCCGTCGTCGTTCAGGCGCATATAAAAAGCTTTGAATTCTTTTGGATAATCACGAACGATGACCGGTTTTTTGAAATGCTGCTCCACGAGCCAGCGCTCATGCTCTGCCTGAAGATCGCTGCCCCAAACCGGCTCAAATTCAAAACGCCCTTTTTTGAACGGTTTTGAATTTCTCAACAGGTTGATGGCTTCGGTATAGGTGATTCTTTCAAAATGGTTATCGACAATAAACCGCAGGGTTTCGATCAGCCCCATGGGGCGGCGAAGCTCCGCTTTCATATTTTTTTCCGCTTCCTGGATGCGTTTATCCAGCACTGCCAGGTCATCGGGATAATTTTCCAAAACGTAGTTGATCAGGAATTTTACAAAATCTTCGGCCAGATCCATATTGTCGTGGATGTCGTTGAAAGCGACTTCGGGTTCGATCATCCAGAATTCGGCGAGGTGGCGGGAAGTGTTGGAATTTTCAGCCCTGAAAGTAGGCCCGAAGGTGTAAACTTTCCCAAGCGCCAATGCGCCGATCTCCGCCTGCAATTGCCCAGAAACAGTGAGGTTGGTCGGCTTTTCGAAAAAATCCTGGCTGAAATCCACCTTCCCGTCGTCTCCCTTCGGGAGCTTCTCGAGGTCTAGTGTCGTCACATGGAACATTTCCCCCGCACCCTCTGCATCGCTGCCCGTGATGATCGGCGTGTGCATGTAATAAAAACCACGGTCGTTGTAATATTTATGAATGGCGAAGGATATTGCATGGCGAATGCGAAAAACCGAACTCAGGGTGTTGGTTCGCAATCTAAAGTGAGCCTGTTCTCTTAAAAACTCCATCGTCTGGCGTTTGGGCTGGAGCACATATTCGTCGGGATTTGATTCCCCGAGAATTTCGAGTTCATGGCATTCCAACTCAACGGTCTGACCAGCGCCCTGCGATTCCACGAGACGTCCTGTGGCTTTGATACAAGCATGAAAATTCACTTTTTTCAATAAGGCTTCATCAAATTTTTCAAAATCAACCACGACCTGGAGATTGTTTATGCTCGTTCCGTCATTCAATGCGATGAAACGATTGGAGCGGAAGGCTCTCACCCAGCCCATGACGGTGAGTTGTTCATTGAGTTTCGGGGATCCCGCCCGACCGGATACGGGCTGGTTTAAAATTGAAGCGATTTCGGTTCTTCCAGGCATTTTCAGGAATTAAAAAATTTTGAAAATATTTATTACTTCAAACAGTACGAAGACTGTTTTACATTAGTTCAATGAAGCTGCGAAAATAATTATAAAAAAGGAAAGTTCAAGTACTCAACGAGGCCGGAATACGGAAATCAGAGGAAGCGGTCTCTCAGTTCGGGAGTGGGGATCATGCATTGGTCTTTTTTGCCAAACCATCTGTAACGGTTCTTTGCCACCCAATTGTAAATCGCATCGCGAACCGTTTTTGGAATGATGATAAAAACGTAGGCCAGCGACCAAACGCCTCCCAGCATTTTTGCAACCTTGAGCGCCGCATCGGATCGCGTGTAATATTTATCATTTGAAATGAGTACAAAAGTATCAAAGTTTTCTACCGGCAGGGCATATTTTTTTGAAAAGGCATTACCAGCTTTTGATTGGAGAGCGGCGAAGCGGAACTGCTTTTTTTTGTCGTTTTTTATAACAAACTGAACCGCTCCGTTGCAGAGGTTACATACGCCATCGAAGAGTAGCACGGGATTGCTGTTTTCCATAATGATTCAACAAGCACAGAAAGGTTAGGTTTAGAGCTTGTTTAAACTTCCATCAATTGGCCCTGCCTGCTGAACGCAGTAAGGCAGGTACAAGTGGCCAATTTTATTCTGCACTGCGTTAAAAAGCCTCGCCGTACCTTTCAGGTACGTCTGCGTTTTTTGCCTTGTTCATAATAAAATTTGCTCACGTTCGCGCAATCATGAAAATTTATACAAGCTCTTATTCGAAAACCGCCCGGTATAGTTCTTCAACTTTTCCGATCGTAAAAATATCGATGTTGTAACGCCGGGTATCCAATCCTTTGGTGTTGTATTTTGAAATGAAAATTTGTTTGAATCCAAGCCTGTCGGCTTCCTGGATGCGCTGATCGATGCGGTTGACCGCCCTGATCTCTCCCGACAAACCCACCTCTCCGGCAAAGCAAATATCGCTGGGAATGGAAATGTCTTCCAGCGAGGAGATCAATGCAGCTACAATCCCGAGATCGATGGCCGGATCATCCACCTTGATGCCGCCTGCGATGTTGAGGAAAACATCGTTTTGACCGAAGGGAAAACCCATCCTTTTTTCCAGCACGGCCAGCAACATGCTCAAGCGGCGAAGGTCAAATCCTGTGGCTGTTCGCTGCGGGGTTCCGTAAACGGCAGTGCTCACCAGCGCCTGGGATTCGATGAGCATAGCCCGCAAGCCTTCCATCGTCGCAGAAACGGCGCTACCGCTCAGGTTTTCTTCATTTTGCGAAAGCAGCAATTCCGAAGGATTGGACACTTCGCGCAAACCATTCGCCTGCATTTCGTAGATGCCCATTTCGTCGGTAGAGCCAAAGCGGTTTTTGATGGTTCGCAATATCCGGTACGTGTAATTCCGGTCGCCTTCAAACTGTAAAACCGCATCGACGATATGTTCCAACAGTTTGGGACCTGCAATGGCTCCGTCTTTGGTGATATGCCCGATGATGATCACCGGGATGCCTGTTTCTTTGGCAAACCGCTGCAATTCGCCCGCGCAATCCCGCACTTGCGAGATGCTGCCCGGCGTAGATTCGATATGTGGCGATGAAAGCGTTTGGATGGAATCGATGACCATCAGGTCGGGCTGGAGTTGGTGAGCATGGGTCAGGATTTTGCTGGTGTTGGTTTCTGTGAGTATGTAGCAATCAGACTTTGGATTGCCTATGCGGTCAGAGCGCATTTTGATTTGCTCTTCGCTTTCTTCGCCGGAGACGTACAATATCTTTGAGGGAATCGTCAGTGCAACCTGTAGCATGAGTGTGGATTTTCCAATGCCCGGCTGACCGCCGATCAAAATCAATGAACCACCGACTATCCCTCCGCCCAAGACGCGGTTGAACTCGGAATCCGGAGTAACCAGTCTTTGCGTATTCCCGGAGCGGATTTCAGTGAGTGGGATAGGCTGCGGCGAGTTTTGATTGGCTGTATTCTTCCAGCTTTTCTTTTTTTCTTCTTCGGTAGTGTTGAGTACGACGACTTCTTCCTGGTAGGTATTCCACTCCTCACAACTTGGGCATTTGCCGACCCATTTTGGCGAATTTGCGCCACAGTTTGCACAAATGAAAATTTTCTTTATTTTTGTCACGTTATTTCCCTTTTTTAAGTTTTTATCATTTCAATTACCGGTTAAAATTTTTCATCAGTTGTGGTACTCTTTTTCGAAAGTGAAAATAGAGTTGTTGAGGTTTAATGCAAAAAAATGGTCATTGAATTTGGAGAAACAGCAAATCATTTTCCCGGGCTTGTTATTCCAGGTTGCCGGTAAGTCGCAAATAAACCTTTTTCAAAATATGTTGTTTCCACAATTGAAGCGGAAAGGATTTAAAATTTACATGAAAATGACAATCCTTTTTGCCGAAAGTGTGTTTAAAGTCTGATTCTTACAAAGAAAAGAATTATTATTGTTAATTGAATGAAATTATTGGTATCCTGAGCCGTTTAAAATATAATGGATCAACACAAGATACCTAAAGAAATACGGCTGAAAAGCTTTATATAATTAAGCACAGGCCACGGAATTCCCCACGGGGGATTTAATAAAAATTGTTTTCATTTGGTTTTTTGGGGTTATACAGGGTACTGCGTATTTTTACGACGGTGCCCTGTCTTTTTTACTACCTGTCGGCACACCTGACACACCTTGTGCTTTCCGGCATGATGAGCAGCCTTGCAACCGGGATCGGGTTTTTACAAACAACACAAAGCCCAAAATCGGGACTTTCGGTTTTTGTTAGTGCAAATTTGAGCGAAGCGAGTTTTTTCCGTGAAGTCCTCAGCGCCGCTTCCGCAACGCTTTTGTTGTTGATCGCATCCATCCTGCTGACTCTCCCGATAGAATTTTCAGGCGAGATGGGCTGGATAAGCTCTTCCAACTCTTGAATCTCCCTTTCGGTTTGTGTTATCTTTTTTAAAATAGTGGCTTTAAACTGTTCCCTTTCTTTTGCATTCATATCGTTGTGGTTGGATTTGATTTGTTTCAATTACAAAATAAATCCGGCGATGAACCGGGTTTTTGATTGAAAATGGCAAAGCAGACGTTAAATTATTCGATAAATTTATTGTTCTCCCCGAACAAACGTATCTTTTGTATAGATTTTGTGTTAACTTTTTAAGGGATGAATTCCAAATTAAAAAAGGAATAATTTGAATCGTTTCAACTGGACATACCTAGCGGATCAGGGCAAAAAACATCATGTAGGGTTGATGCATGGTGCTGAGTCGGGGCATTTGCTGGTTTACTGCGATGCCAAGATCATCCTGATCGATTTTGAAATCCTGGAGGATAAGACCTATTCTTTTTTTATCGACGAACAACTCTGCGAAATTTCCATCGAGCGGATCAACGGCCAGTTTTATTACAGCTTTGAGATCAACAAAACCGCCGATACACCCCGCAATAACATGCGGAAGAAGATCGAACGACGGCATTTTATGCAGGCTTTGATGCTTATCGGAGGGATTCTGCTGCTTACGATTGCCTTTTCTACATTGATGATAAAATGGAAAGACAGCAACAACGGGATGTTAAATGCGCATGATTTTTTTAGAAATGGAGCCGAAGGAAAAGCCAAGATCTTGCAGGTTTCCGACTCGGAAGTCAAATACTTTTACATTGTCAACGGTCAGTCGTATTCCGCTGAAACCGGATTCGACGATATGCCGGTGGTCGTACTGGAAACCGGGATGCCGCTGGAAGAAGGCGACGAGTTTGTTGTGAAATATATGTCGAACAACCCACGGCTCAACAAAATCGATTACAATCAGCCAACTGAGGCGCAGGTTGAAAAATACCGCGAAAGAGCTATTCAAAAACACCTGGAATACAATCCGCAAAGAGATTCGCTTTTCAGTGTTTGCATCGTGGATATTGCTTTTCGGTTCAAAGGCATTCAAGGCCTGGCCGATATTTTTTTTCAAACTACTCCTGAATCCGAAAATCCGCATAACAACAGCAATACCTACAAACGCCTTATCAGGGATATTCCATTCCAACAAGAGGTAAACAAAAATTGCTGGAATTAAACACCACGCTAAGTCTCCGGCAAAAACTGCTTGCAAATATTCCGATTTTCGTAATTTTACAATCTTTTTCAACAATAGAAAACGCAGGTAAATGTGGAGTATTTAGCACAACATATTGAAAGTTTGATCTTTGCAACGGAGCACGCCATAACTTTTGACGAGATCAAGACTTGTCTGGAAGAGACATTTGAAACCAAATTTGAAAAGCAGGAAATTGAAAGCGCGTTGAACAGCCTGAAAGGTAAATACCAAAAAGACGAGTTTGCTTTCGAGATCGTTGAAGTTGCGGAAGGGTATCATTTTTTAACAAAAGGAGCCTATCATCCGACCGTGGGGAATTACCTGAAACAGACCACCAAAAAACGGCTGTCTGCCGCTGCGCTCGAAACCCTGTCGATCATCGCCTACAAACAACCCGTTTCGAAGGGAGAACTCGAAAAGATACGCGGGGTGAGCTGCGATTATTCCGTGCAAAAACTTTTGGAAAAAGAGCTTGTTACAATACTCGGAAGATCGGAAAAGCCTGGCCGTCCGCTGGTTTACGGAACCTCTGAAAAATTTATGGATTACTTCGGCATCAAAAGCCTCAATGATCTTCCCAAACCAAAAGATTTTAAACTCCCGGAAAACGAAATCGGTGAAGTGGCGCCAATCGAAGAATCTGTACCGGCAGAGAAAAACGGAATTATCGAAATAAACCATGTTTCTTCCGACAGCCGCGAAATTGATTTTGAAGAAGAATGAGCAACCGATTGATTTAGGAATGACGAAACACAAAAAGAATATGGATAAACCTTTGGTAAACAGAGTAGCTTCGAGCGGCTTGATCACGATCAACCTGGAGGAATTCTTTCCAAAAGAAGAGTTAGCGGTTTTTGACATCAAGGACTACCTTTTCATGGAATTGATCCTGAAGGAAAAAGACTTCAGAGCTGCCCTTGCAGAACACAACTGGCAACAATACCAGGGTAAAAACCTGATCGTATTTTGTTCAACGGATGCGATCATCCCTGTATG
>CAZKDA010000113.1:6978-15018 GCA_964551455.1 uncultured Saprospiraceae bacterium | reverse complement strand
TTTTGGACATATTAACCACAGGCTGCTGTACCTTCTCTGTCAGCAGATGCGGCATGATGCCATAAACAAAATTTTAAAATCCAAGGAAGATGAAAAAACCTGTATTCTTTATCTTATTCCTGGCTCTGGCTTTTACAGGATTCAGCCAATCTTACTTTGGTTTTCAACTCGACATGGGAAACAGGAAACTCATTGGTATTACACCGGGCGTAATAGAAAATCCTACCACACCGGAATTTTATATGTCACCTTCTGTCAGGTTTAGAAAATTGCGGAGCCGAACGCTTTCGTTCGAGGCAGGATTGGGCTACACGCCTCTAACTCAGGATATCCGCCTGATATATTTCTCTCAGGGTTACAGCGATAAAACATTAAGCATCAAATTGCACTACCTGACCATCCCGCTTGCACTCAATTACTCCATTCCTTTCAACAACAATTCCTCCCTGCTTTTTACGGGAAGCATGGAAACCTTATTCCTGCTTTCAAAAAGTGATAACTATCAGGATATAAGATTAGTAAATATAGGCTATAGAAGTATGGATCGGTATTCCAAAGTGGTGTTTACGCCGGGCTTGTCAACGGCATATCAAACCAATATGAAAAATTGCGGGCTTGTGGAATTAGGCATTTATGCAACCATGGACATGACCCGCTGGATAGGGGAAGATGAATTATGGGACTTCCACCGGTACCTTTACCCTTCGCGAAGCATCCGATACGGCATCCGGTTAAAATATTTTCTAAATTCTAAAAACTTTTTTCAACATGAAGCTAATTAAGCCCACCTGTCCCGAACCCGCTTCGTTCGGCTTTGGCTTTTCATCATGCCGGTTGTCACACGGGCAGGGCAAGCGATCATGCTACTGAATTTTATAATCCAAGGAAAATGAAAAAAGCAACACTATTTATCTTATTCCTGGTTCCAGCCTTTACAGTATTCAGCCAATCGTACTTCGGCTTTCAACTCGACATGGGAAACAGGAACCTGAATGGCATTTCACCGGGGGCAACAATATATCATCCTACCACATCTACCACACCGGAATTTTATATTTCACCTTCTTTCAGGTATAGAAAACTCCTTAACCGAACGCTTTCACTCGAAGCAGGATTGGGCTGCATGCCCCTGGTCCAGCACATCCGCCTGAAAAATTCCATTTATTCGACGCTGGAGTTCGATAAAACTTTGAAGATCAAATTGCACTACCTGACCATCCCGCTTTCCTTCAATTATTCCATTCCTGTCCGCGATAATTCCTCTCTGCTTTTTACGGGAAGTATGATGACCGGATTCCTTATTTCATATAGTGATAATTATAATGATGTATCAATGACTGGCCCATATTATATAGGTAATAATAGGTATTCAATAGTAGTATTTACGTCAGGTTTGTCAGCCGCATATCAATTCAAAGTGAGAAATTGTGGGATTGTTGAACCAGGATTTTACATTAGCCGGGATATGACTCCGTGGATAAAAAATACTTACTCAGAGGGGGGAGGGTATTTTGGCAGGCTGTACCCTTCGCGAAGCATCCGGTATGGCTTCAAGTTAAAATATTTTCTAAATACTTAAAATCAAATGTTCATGATTAATATTATCTTTTTTACGTTTTGCATTTTAGCGTATTCAAATTTTGTTCCTCCCCCCGGTACTGAATTGCTATGTCAGAATAAATTCATTGATAAACAATTAATTACGTATGGCGGGTATAATGAGTTTTTATTTCAGTATAAGCAAAATGGGAGAGAAGATTTACTAAAAAAATTAATCCCAATAGACACAAGTATTACGTATAAAAAACAGCAGATGTGGAATAATGAAAAATTTATTGATTTCCCAATAGCCGGCTTAGAAAGGGAACAAATTACTGCGTACTGTGCCTGGAGAAGTAATGTTGTAAACTCATGGAAAAATAATCCTGAAAACAGAACTTGCAATTTTGAATATTGGAATAAATTTGACAAATGCGACCCACAACATGAATTTAAGATAGTATATAGACTACCCTCTCAATCAGATTTAGAAATGTATCAGGCCAAAAAGGAAAAATATTGGCTAAATGAAATGACTGAAGATGGCTCATTTAAAAGAAAAAAAATCTCAAAAAAAATTTCTCACAAAGAATTGATGGTGTTTAGATGTATTGCAATTTATGAAAGCGTAAAATAATGCCTGATCCAATCAAAATATATCGTGACTATTTTGGTGGCAAGCGGAAAAACAACCCAAAACCTCTAACGCGAAAAAGTCATTAATACCCAAATTTTTAATCCACTATTTTCCTCTGAATCCGCCAAATCCGCGTTCCATTTTCAAAAAAAATAACAAGGCCAGAATGAGCAAAATCACTACCACCATTGCGGTATATTTCTGAAAATCAGTTGGTTTTTCCAGGCAGGGGATTGCATCTTCAATGAAATGAATTTATTATTGTATCAATTATGAAAATTGTTTTTACATATAAAAATTGTTGTTGCTGTACATTTTCCAACCGGGAAAGGTAGGCAACAAGTTGTTTCAATCACAACAAATTATAATCCCGACCTTTCCAAAATGGAAAGGTTTTTTTTTGAACCTACTGAAGTAAACCTTGTTTGTAGAATTCAAAATGACCAAAATTAAAAATATCACAATCTGTTGCTGCTGCTGTTGTACAGAACCACCTTGCAGAAGGAATGGCACGTGACTTCGTGAAATTTTTAATTTGACAAAAGTCTTTCCCTCTGCCCGGAAAGGCTTTTGTTTTTTGATCTGATCCGAAAAAAACATAAACTCATGACCAGGCACATTAAAAGACAGTATTTGGATTTGCGGGCGAGACTTGAAAAGGTTTCGACGCTGATCGGCAATACGCCTTTGTACAAAATTTCCAATGTATTTCGCAATCCCGGCGTGGAGATCTACGCCAAGCTGGAGTGGCAGCAACTTGGCGGAAGCGTGAAATCCCGTCCGGCTTTCAGTATAATCAAAAACGCAATCATCAAAGGGCAGCTCGATGGCAAAAAACATCTGCTCGATGCTACCAGCGGCAACACGGGGATCGCTTACGCGAGCATTGGGGCAGCACTGGGCATTCCGGTAACGTTGTGCCTGCCCGAAAACGCTTCGCAGGATAGGAAAACGATTTTGAAAGCCCTCGGTGCCAATGTGATTTTGACTTCAAAGTTTGAATCGACCGATGGCGCGCAGTTGAAAGCGAAAGAACTGTTCCGGGAGTTTCCCGACAAGTTCTTTTATGCCGATCAGTATGCCAACGACAACAACTGGAAAGCGCATTTCGATACCACCGGAGTTGAAATCTGGGATCAAACCGATGGCAGGATCACTCATTTCGTCGCTGGACTTGGAACCACAGGAACTTTCACGGGAACCGGCAGGAGGTTAAAAACTTTCGATAAAAATGTCGAACTGGCGGCGCTCCAACCCGACAACCCAATGCACGGCCTGGAAGGCTGGAAACATCTGGAAACCGCCATCGTTCCAAAAATTTATGATGAAAAACTGGCAGACCGGTTCCTGGAGATTGACACGCTGGAAGCCTTTGATCTCTTGAAAAAAATAGCCCGGAAAGAAGGGCTGTTGATCAGTCCCTCAGCAGCGGCAAACCTGTTAGGAGCCATCAAAATTGCAAAGGAGATCGATCAGGGGGTGATCGTCACCACATTTGCAGACAATGCCGAAAAATACGCCGAAGTGATCAAACAAATATTTAACGATTAAAAAAAGTGATCCGATGAATTCTGTATTAAAACTGACCGATCAGGTAGTTGAAGCGATTCGCATCCATGGCGAAGATGCCTTCCCGAACGAATGCTGCGGATTTCTTTTTGGCGATGAAAACGGCGTGCGTTTCATCAACCTCAGCACCAGGGTCGAAAACAGCAAGGAAGGAGACCAGCGCCGCCGGTTTGAAATTTCCCCTTTTGATTATTTGAAAGCCGAACGATTCGCCCTTGAGAATAATACAACATTGCTGGGGATTTATCATTCGCATCCCGATCATCCGGCTATCGCTTCGGAGCATGATCTGGAGAAGGCGTTGCCGTATTTTTCTTATGTGATCGTTTCGATCCTGGATGGAAAATATGCGGATATCAAATCCTGGAAATTGCAAGATGAAAAAAGGGAATTTTATGAAGAAGAAATAGTTCAGGACACAAACCTGCCCGCCTGATCCCGCTTTTTCAGGACCTGTCTGACGCCAGGCAAGTTCAAAAAAAAAGCGGGATCGGGCGGGTTGACACGAATTACGCAAATTAGAAACGATTAAAAATCAAAAACATATTCAGCAGAAATTCGTGGAATTCGTGAAAATTAGCGTCTCTTTTATTTTTAAATATTTAAAATTTTAAAATCATGGCAAAGATCATCATTCCAACACCGCTCCGAAAATTTACGGAAAACCAGTCTGTTTTTGAAACCAAAGGAACTACCATCCGGGAGGCCATCCTTGAACTGACCGAAACTTTCAGTGGATTAAAACAACACTTGCTCGATGCTAACGAAAACATTCGATCCTTCATTCGTATTTATCTTGGCGAGGAGGACATCAACGAACTGCAAAGCGTCGATACCGCAGTGCCAGAAAACTCAGTCATCAGCATTGTCCCCGCAATAGCCGGCGGAGCCAAGTGATACGGAATCAAAAAACCCGGATTTACCAAAAAGATTTTTATAAAAAAAATTAAAAAAAGGTTTCAATGAGCAAGGAAAACAATCTGAGTCCACAGGAAATGGCGCGATACGCGCGGCACATCGCTATCCCCGAATTCAATGTGGAAGGCCAGCAAAAACTGAAAGCTTCCAAAGTTCTGGTGATCGGCTCGGGTGGTCTTGGCAGCCCCATGCTGCTGTACCTGGCAGCCGCCGGCGTCGGGCATATCGGCATCGTTGATTTCGATGTGGTGGATGAATCCAACCTACAGCGGCAGGTGCTTTTTACCATCGACGATCTAGGGAAATCCAAAGCGGAAACCGCAGCCGCAAAGTTGCACAAGCTCAACCCGCATATCAAGATCAGCGTCCACAATACCGCATTTTCCAAAGACAATGCACTGGATATCATCAAAGATTACGATGTGGTTGCTGACGGTACCGACAATTTTCCAACCCGATACCTGGTCAACGATGCCTGTGTTTTGGCTGGCAAAGTGAATGTCTATGCTTCTATTTTCCGCTTTGAGGGGCAGGTTTCAGTTTTCAATTATCCTCAAAAGGATGGCGAAAGAGGGCCGAATTACCGCGACCTGTTTCCAGAACCACCACCACCGGGCTTGGTGCCAAATTGCGCCGAAGGCGGAGTGCTGGGTGTTTTGCCGGGGATCATCGGAAGCCTTCAGGCCAGTGAAGTGATCAAGGTCATTACGGGCGTGGGCGAGCCACTTAGCGGCAAGCTGTTCCTTTTTGATGCGGCCTCGTTTACCACACGGATTTTAAAAGTTGCTAAAAACCCGCAAACGAAAATTACCGGACTGATCAACTACGAACAGTTTTGCGGTGTAGCGCCGAAGGAAGAAAAGGCTTTAAAAGAGATCACTGTGCACGAATTGAAAACTCTGCTCGATAAACAATCGGACTTCCAACTGATCGATGTCCGCGAGCCTTATGAATATGACATCGCCAATCTCAAGGGCGAACTGATCCCGCTTTCACAAATTGTGAAGGAAGCCAAACGGATTTCGAGGGATAAAAAGGTAGTCATACATTGCCGTTCAGGGAAACGATCGGCCGATGCAATCCGCGAGCTGGAACTACTCTATGATTTTGATAATCTGTATAATCTGAAAGGTGGTATCCTGGCTTTTTCGAAGGAGATCGACCAGAGCATCCCAACCTATTGATACCTGAAAAATTGAGGTTGCGCTTTGTGCATAAGTGTCTTCGTGGCAAAAAAATAAACCACAAAAGGGACAAAAGGGAACATCTCGGATCCCGATGCAGTCGGGAAAAGAAAAAAGTAAAAAAACTTTTGTGCCTGCCTGTTGCAGACAGGTTCTATTGTGGCCTGCCTGCGGAAGGCAGGTTCAAAAAAATACTGCTTTGTTTTGAACAATAAAAAGTACAAAGTCAAATAATTTTTAATAAAACCCTGCACCTTAACACTTTTCACGCAATACTTCTTTTTGTATGGAAGTTATTTCTTGCAATTTCCTAACATATTTAAAACCCTCGTCAACGATCAGATAGCTTTACATTTTAATCACCACAGACTAAAATTACAGGCTATTATGAAAAGACCGTTTCTTTGGCTTGCGATCTGCATGCTGCCCCTCACCGTTTACACCCAAACTTCACTCGAATCAAAACTCAATGCCATCCTCGACGACCTGAAAACCGCTGATGAATCCGGATTTTCCATACTCCCGCCGGAAACGCGACTGGCCGGTTATGAAAAATCCGGAACAGAATTGACCGTAAAGCTGGATGTTCCTATTTATTTTTTAGACCGGAAGCTGGATGCAGTGATGGCGGAAGAAGTGATCGAACACTTTGCGACGCCCATGTCCGAGTTTGGGTTTTATACCGTTTTTGTAAAAGCGCAAAACGAGTTCGGTTTGTACTACCATTTGTCAGAATTCCTGAATGAAAAGTTTTCAGCCTATGAAACCGTAATCCCAAACGCAGACCCATCTCCTGCAAGGCAGGGACGCAAAGGGATCGATAATTACAGCAATGTACAACCCAATGGTCAGCTATCCGGAGCGACGGTTTGGCTGAGTGCGGGGCATGGCTGGCTGTATGACAACAGATGGGGCAGCTACAAAACTCAGCGAAGCAATTTTTATGGTTTAGTGGAAGATTTTTCCAACATCGAAACGGTCAACTACCATTTGCTGAAATATTTGTACAACGCCGGCGCCAATGTCTGGACGGTTCGCGAGCGCGACATGAACGAAAATGAAGTGATCGTGGACAATGATGATAAAAATGGCGCTTACCGCGAAACCGGCGCCTGGGAATCCAGCAACACTCCGGGTTACCGTTCCAAAAGCTACCGCTATTCCATTTCGAAAAAAGAAGAAAACGCTGCCGCTATTTTTACACCCGATATTCCCAAATCGGGAATGTATTGGGTTTCGGTTTTTTATATTGCGGGTTTGAACCGCACCGTCGATGCCCGTTATAAGATCATCCATGCCGGAGGAGAATCCCGCATCAGTATCAACCAGGAAGTGCATGGTGGTACGTGGATTTACCTGGGGCAATTTTATTTTGAAAAAGGCAAGCAAGGAAGGGTGATCCTCACCAATGAATCCACTGAAACAGGTCAGGTGGTTGTGGCGGATGCGGTCAGGTTTGGCGGTGGTGTTGGGAATGCCCCGGATTGCGAATTTACAAAAACCAGCCGGGAACCTCGTTTCGAAGAAGCAGCAAAATACTACGCTGTTTTCCAGGGTTTCCCGGAATGCCTCAACGATGTGAGCATTCGCCCAGCTTACGCGGAATGGGAACTGGAAAAGGGAACCCGCGAGGAAAGGAACAACGCGGTTTATATTTCCTGGCATTCCAATGCCGATGGCGGGTCGGGCACGGAAAGTTACATTCACAGCCACAAAAAAACCGCAGGAAGCAAAGTACTTCAAAGCCTCGTTCACGATCAATTGATCAAAGACATTAAAACAGGTTATGATAAAAGTTGGAATGATCGGGGCCAAAAAGCAGCTGATTTCGGTGAGCTTCGCGGCCTGAGAAATATGCCCGGTGTATTGCTGGAACTGGGTTTTCACGATCACCCGAAAGATGCTTTGGCATTGTCAGAACCTGAATTTCGCAACCTCGCTGCCCGCGCGGTTTACAAAGGCATCGTCCGTTATTTTGCCAAAAGAAATGGAAAAACGCCGGTTTTCCTGCCAGAGCCGCCAACACATTTGGTAGCAGTCAACCGATCTGACGGCGATATCGAATTGTCCTGGAAGTCGCCACAATCCGGCGGAATTTATGGCGACGCGGCTACCAGCTACAAGGTGTATGTAAGTCTTAATGGAAAAGGATTTGACAACGGAACCGTCACTGCGACAAATCGCTTCAGGTTT
>CAZKDA010000113.1:0-6968 GCA_964551455.1 uncultured Saprospiraceae bacterium | reverse complement strand
AGGAACGGTTTATTATTTCAAGGTAGCAGC
The DNA here is from genome assembly GCA_964551455.1 of uncultured Saprospiraceae bacterium. Lineage (GTDB taxonomy): Bacteria > Bacteroidota > Bacteroidia > Chitinophagales > Saprospiraceae > JAHDHW01. The sequence continues at coordinate 6,938 of CAZKDA010000113.1, read as the reverse complement.
GCTGAATGGCGGAGGAGAATCCTTTCCGACGGCTGTGGTGGCTGCGCGAACTCCATCAAGGGGATTGGTGGATGTTCCCTTTCTGATCGTTGATGGCTTTGACCGTTTGGATAAAGATCTGGCCGTAATTGTCGATGAACCCTTTCCAAAATACGCTCCGCTGGGCAAAACCCGGAGGTTGTTTATCGAGCAAATGAACAACTTCGATTATGCGATCCAACATGCCCGATCCCTTGCTGCCAACGGAAAAGCCTTTGACGGCGCCACCAACGAAGCCATTATCGACGGGCATTTGCAGCTTTCAAACTATGCTTTTGTAAACTGGTTCCTGGGGCGGGAATCAACGAAAGATGCCACGCTGGATCAAACCGAACAGGCCTTGTTGAAAAAATATCTCGACAACGGCGGCAACCTGATCATTTCAGGCTCCGAACTGGCTTTTGATCTCGTAAGCAAAAACAAGGGCAAGGATTTTTACAGAAATTATTTGAAAGCAGATTTTAAAAAAGATGATGCCGGAACCGATGAGTTCGCCAGCTTTGTCAATCAGCATTTTGGGCGGTTGACCGGGAAGTTGTCGAGCAGCGAATATGGCGCCTATCCATTGAAGTCGCCGGATGTCATTTCGCCGATTCATGACAGTGAATCAATCCTGGAATACCAAAACGGACAGACGGCGGCTGTCAGTTATAAAAATGAATACGGCCTGATCAATTTTGGTTTTCCGCTCGAAACCATTGGCGACGAACAAACCAGGAATTTGATCTTTCAAAAATCTTTCGAATTTCTCAACCGCAATGATAGCCCCCTTGCCGGTAAAAATAAAATTGCTGAAATTCCAAAAGCTTTTAACGACCGCCTGGTGATCGGCATGAGCCATGTCGCTGAGGGACGAGCCAGCCTGAGTATTTACACTTCCGTCGGCAAGGAGGTATATTCGGAAAGCTGGCGCCATGATGGCAGGAGCGATAAAGTTATTTCCAGCTTTGATCTTCCGCAAGGAGCGCTGAACTATGCGCTGGAGATCAATGGTTTGCAGCAGAGCGGCTGGGTTTTGAAGGAATGAGATGGGTTTGATTCTTTTAAAATTAAGTTTTTTGACACTTGATTTTCCTGGCTGAACTCACCCCCACCATCGCTTCGCTTGGTTTCCCCCTCTCTTGCAAGAGAGGGGGATCAAGGGGGTGAGTTCAGAATCACGAATTACCAACCGTATGAAAGTCTATTATCCTGTTGGATAGCGCTACAGTTGGTTCTGTGCAACATTTGATTTTCCACACTGTTTTGTTTTTTTTATCATCGTCCAAAAAAACAGTTAAAACTATGGGTATCGACTCCAATGATAAAAACTTCGAAACAGCCACGCTTGGAACCGGCTGCTTCTGGTGTACCGAAGCGATTTTTCAAAATCTCGAAGGGGTGATCTCGGCGGTTTCCGGGTATTCCGGCGGCCATGTTGAAAATCCGACCTACGAGGAGGTTTGTTCAAAAACCACAGGCCATGCCGAATGCGTTCAGGTGACTTACGATCCTTCGGTGATCGGTTTTGAAGACTTGCTGGATGTGTTCTGGCGCGTTCACGATCCTACCACCCTGAACCGCCAGGGGAACGACGTCGGGCCACAATACCGCTCAGCTATTTTCTACCATGATGAATTGCAAAAAACCATTGCTGAAAAGTCATTGAAGGAAACGGAAACCTCCGGCCTCTGGCCTGATCCCATCGTTACGGAAATCTCGCCTTTTACAAAATTTTACAAAGCAGAGGATTCTCACCAACAGTATTTCGACAGGGTAGGGGGGCGCAATCCTTACTGCGTTTACGTGGTAGCGCCTAAGGTGGAGAAGTTTAAAAAAGAATTTAAGAGGATGCTGAAGCAGGAAAAGTAAGGCGTTCCGCTCAAAATCAGGGAACAATCGAATATTGTTTGCGTATATCCCATTTGTACAAAAAACAGGATTTTCAAAACTTTCAATTTCATTTTATGAGCATCGTAGATCGCTTCATTCACGATAGTTTTAAAAAAACCAACCCCCAATATACAAAAGCCAAACTGTTGACGCTGATCGGGATCATCGCCACCATTTTGTCATTGATCACCATTGTCGCGTATGCTGCTGTAGGATTTTATGACGGCATTGCGATCGTGGTGTTACCGACTATTTCTTCCTTTGTTTACCTGGCTTTGATCCGTTTTTCGGGAAATCTGACCCTTTGCGCCAATTATCTTATCATCAGTTTTTTGTCGATCATTACGCTCTTTACCTTTTTGTCCAACGGGATTTATTCACCATATATAATATGGATGGTAGCGGTGCCTGTGTCGGCATATTTATTATCCGGAAAGCGGTTTGGTGATGTTGTTTTAATGATAACGCTTTCAGTGATTTTAATTTTAGCCGGTTTGAAATATTTCGAGGTTGCCTTGCCGGAGATGTTACTTGGGGATTGGTTTTCGTATCTTACATTTTTAAGCCTGATGCTTTTTCTTTCCTTTATTATTTTTTTGGTCAACTGGCATCTGAAAATCGTAGGTCAGCATCAAAACGAGTTGAGCGATTTGAATGAAAAGCTGAGGGTTTCAAACGAAGAGCTGGAGCGTTTTGCCTACATCGCTTCGCATGATATGAAAACGCCGATCCGCAACATCATCAGTTTTCTCAACCTGATCGAAAGAAGATCCAAAACCGAGCTGTCTGCCGAAATACAGGAGTATATCGCTTATGCCAGCAACAGCGCCCGTGAAATGCACCGCCTCATCGAAGACATATTGAATTATTCGAAAGTCACGAAAACAGAACCCAATTTTGAGGAAATCGATTTAAATGCAATTCTCCAGCAGGTTTCTGAAACTCTGACAACACAAAATGCCTATCAGCATGTAAAAGTCGAATTTGAACTTTTACCGATTTTAAAAGCAGAAAGCACTCAAATGACCCAGTTGTTTCAAAACCTTGTTGAGAACGGCCTGAAATACAACCGGAGCGAATTGCCGCAGGTTCGCATCAGGTATAAAGCCGACCAGGAGAAACACACGATCACTGTGGAGGACAATGGGATCGGTATCGAAAAAGATTATTACAACACCGTTTTCGACATGTTCAAACGGCTCAATGACAAAGGCAAATACGAAGGCACGGGAATGGGCCTGGCAATTTGTAAAAAAATTGTGGAACGCTACAACGGAACCATCTGGATAGAGTCGGAACCGGAATCAGGAAGCCGTTTTCACGTGAGTTTCCCCATGAATTGAAAAAGGTTGACTATTTGATCAGGCCTTCATACAACCAATTGGCCAGCGCCTGCCGATTGTTCTCCAGCAATAATCTTTGTTGATCGTAAGGATTACGGATATTTCCCAATTCGATAAAAACGGAATTGGGTTTAGGTTCGCGGAGCATGTGGAGATCCCTGGGGGTTACGGTTCCGTGGTACTTTCCGCTTTTGCGATGAGTTTTATATTTCGATTCGAGGGTTTTGTGCATGTTTGTAGCAAGTTCGCGCCCTTCTTTACTTCCCGGAAAGTAGTAAAAAAAGACATCGGTTTGCTGCGATTTGTTGTTGGAGTCGATGTGGATCGACACGAGCGTTTGATCCTGGATACCTTGTTTGCGGTGGCGTTCGTAAAGCTCATTCACGGCATCAGAACGCTGGAAAAGCCGTCTTTTCTGATTTCTTGGGATTTTGTAATTTCCCCAGCAATATTCATCGTAGTCGCAGGGTAAGTATTCTCCGGAGCGCAAACCATCGTCCGGGTCGCGGATGATCATGTACGCCAGAGCGCCGTGTTCGAGCAGGTTTCTCACGATCCGCAAAGCCACATCGTAGGCATATTCGTCTTCACACAATTGATAATTTCCATATACGCCGACGGCTCCCGAATCGGGGCCGCCATGACCGGCTACTATATAATATACCTTTCCACGAAGTTTGTTGCTTTTTAATGGAACGTAAGCGTCTTTTTTTCCAAAAATGGGAAACTTCCGGTAGCCGCTCAACTCGTTGGCTTCTTTGATCAGGTCATCGCTGATTTTTTCTTCCGCTACCCTGACCACTTCCGGTTCTTCTTTTTTGCTGCTTTGCGTGTCGGCATCAGCGGCCAGCGTGGAGCTATTGGAAGGGCTGGCGTCACTCTGGCAGTTGAGTTCGTGATGTGGAACCCAAAGGATACCGCTGGCAGTGAGCGACGATCTGCGAAGTTTGTCGGATTGTATCTGCTCGTTGTAATCTTTTATGCGGAGCGCCTGTTCCCAGCTATCGATGCTGAGGGTCGAGCGGATGCTTTTGCCATTGTAATTATAGATCAAAACCGGGATGTAGTAAAGCTTGTCTATATAGAGGTCGGCGTTTTTGTCCAGTTTGTTGAGTTGGTAAAACTGATCAAAATTGCATTGATGTTCATGGAGATAATACCTTTTCAACAGCGTTGGGATAGCATCGCCGGGTTCTGCTTTTACTTTGTGGTAATAAGGTTTTCCGGGGTCGTTTCCCGTGAGGGACAAGAGGAGAAATGCGGGGAATAAAAAGGTGATAATTCGAAGCATTGATCTATAGTATTTCGATAGTATTTCATGTTTGTCAACGCAAATTTAAAAGGAAAGTTATGATTCCGGTAAATTTTTGGCCTTTTATCTTTATGGGGATAAGGGGATAAACGCCCGGCAAGCCGGGCGTTTATCCCCTATTATCCCTGCGACACGCCTTTGGCGTGGAGCTATCCCCCTATCCCCGAAATTGCATCCTGAATTTTGGGAAATTTTCAGATCAGCGTCGATCTTTTTGAAAATAAAAATTGAACAATTTGGAAGATTTGCTTTTGGTTTGCTACGAAAAACTTCAATGTTTACAGGCGTTTCAGAAAGAATTTAGGCAACGTTATAAGCATTTAATGCAATGTGATAATTACCGATTTTGGGGTATGCGCGGCATTGGTTAAGGGTATAATTTTGCATTCGTAAGTTCTTCAAAGCAATTCACTCCTCGAATTTTAAAAAGAACTTTCTTCCATAAAAACTTCCCCTTTTTTTCCCCGCTTGAACAGACACGATGACAAACGCTTTTAAAATTCCCACGAAAAGGCGCAGACAGAAACAAAAACTTTGAACTAAAAAACGAGGCTTCGGATTTTAGAACCCCAAGTTGAAAAAGTTTTCAGTTTCAATCATCAAAAAAAGTTCATCATGTACAGCAGGAAAATCACCTTCATCACCATTTTAGTATTGGTTTCACTCGCCCTCATTGCTCAGGATCAGGCTGTTCCAGCTTCTACAAAATACACTGTAACCAACCAGGGCGGTGGTGCAACATCTGATGAGATCACTGAAAAATCTATGGTGGAAAACTTCTCCGCCGAGATCATCGATGAAAAAGTATTCATCAACTGGAATGTGAACAACGTCGATGACATTTCAGGATTTGAACTGTACAAAAGTAACGATGGCTCCGGATGGGAGTTGATCGCATACCTGGAAAGCAATGAAGGGGTCGATTATGCCTATGAATTTGTGGATGAAACGCCAAACTTCGGAGACAATTACTATCGCCTCAGAATGCTCGACCTCGACGGAGCATATACTTTCCTCCGAACTACAAAAGTAGTGTTGAAATACAGCACCGGAGCGGATATTGGAAACTTTTTCCCCAATCCCGTAACCAACGGAACCACCAGCCTCAACATTAATATCCCCGACGGCGGCGAAGCCACTATTTACCTCCACGATAGCATGGGAAGGCTGGCAGGAATTTACCAAAAAACAATCGCCAGCGGAAAAGACATCATTTCGCTCGACTTAACCGATCTTACTTACGGCATTTATTACATAAAAATCAGCATCAACCGAGAGGTTTATGTTAGAACAGTAATGATAAGAATGTCTGATAAATAATAAAGAACTATTGTTGTTGATTATTCTTAATTGGTTTTCAGAAAGGATTTCGCTCATTGGATTGGGTGAAATCCTTTTTCTTTTTGTTCGGTTTATCTTCCGTTTTATTGCCTCAGTTGCTATCAAAATTCTTTACTTTTGCAACATCGAATGATGATTGCCAAAGAAATATTCATATTACTTCAAAAAGAGCTATTACTGGAATGGCGTCAGAAATATGCCATCGGCGGTATTTTGCTCTATGTTTTTTCAATGGTATTCGTGGTTTATGCTTCCTTTAAAAAAGTCGAACCGGACGTATGGAATACACTGTTTTGGATTCTCGTCATTTTTGCCTCAGCCAACGCAATTGCAAAAAGTTTTGTACAGGAAAACAGCAACCGGCAGCTTTACTATTATTCGCTGGCCAATCCCGTTTCGATCATTTTGTCAAAGATCATTTACAACAGCGCATTGTTGATGTTATTGTCTGTGTTGTCTTTCATCGTTTTCAGTATCACAGCCGGTAATCCTGTAAAAGATCATCCTGGTTTTTTTGTAGCCTTGTTTTTAGGAAGCGTTGGCTTTTCAATTACATTTACCTTTATTTCAGCTATTGCGGCAAAAGCCAGCAACAGTTCAACGCTGATGGCCGTGCTGAGTTTTCCCATTGTGATCCCGGTCATTCTCAGCCTGACCAAATTGTCTGCGAAGGCTTTGCGTTTAATCCAGGATACCGGACAATGGAAAGATACGATCACCCTTGTGGTCATCGACGTGATTTTAATTACCGTAGCCGTCATTCTTTTTCCATTTTTGTGGAAGGATTGATGTGGTGATGGGGTGATGTGGTGATGGGGTGATGTGGTGATGGGGTGATGGTTAGTGGTTAGTGAACAGTGAACAGTGAACAGTGAACCATAATACCATATCGTAGCGAAGCGAAGATCCCGATGAAATCGGGAATACCATATCGTAGCGAAGCGAAGATCCCGATGAAATCGGGAATACCATATCTTAGCGAATCCCGCTTTTTCTCGAAAAAGCGGGACGATGAAATCGGGAATACCATA
>CAZKDA010000112.1:0-15247 GCA_964551455.1 uncultured Saprospiraceae bacterium | reverse complement strand
AAAGAACGGATCAGCAAAGCGCAATGCAAACAATTGAAAAACAATTCCATGGTATTCTACTGGAATATCCCCAAGACGCTCAATTCCGCTTCGGCCTTCGGCATCCCGCTCGCAGGCCCGCAGGACAAAATCCTCAACGTCAGTAAAAACAGCTTCGAGAGTATCGTCTGGACAGCTCCCAAACGCGGCGAAAACGCCATCAGCCAAAAGATGAGCTTCAATTTCGTCAACAAGGAAATGAACGCAATGGAGCAGATTTTCCACTACCTCAACGAAGTAGTCCTGATGATGATGAGCGGTAGTTCGATGTGATGGTTTATAAATAAGCCTTTAATGCAAAGCCCGGATATTCAACTGTTGGAATATCCGGGCTTTTTGATTGTGGGGTTGCGTAGGTTTTTGTTTTTTAAAAAAGGTTTTTTTTGTAAGGTTTGAAGTTTGTGAAAGTGACTGAGGTATAAATATTGGGAATACACGAAACCTGGGCTGGGGTATTGTGTTTATATGACTGTTATCAATGTGGAAAACTTTGAAATGACTAATAAGCAAACAAAAAAAGAGAAAGGTATATTTGTAATATGGAAGTAAAAACAGACTTATACTTAGGAGATAGTAAAGACATCCTCAAAAAGCTACCTGACAACAGTGTAGATCTGATTTTCACGTCTCCCCCTTATGCCGATCAAAGAAAAAATACTTACGGTGGTATTCATCCTGGCAAATATGTTGACTGGTTTTTACCCATATCAGAGCAACTACTCCGAATACTTAAACCAACAGGTTCCTTTGTTCTCAACATCAAAGAACGGGTAGTCAGCGGAGAAAGAAGTACTTACGTAATGGAACTCATCCTTGAAATGAGAAAGCAAGGATGGTTATGGACAGAGGAATATATCTGGCACAAAAAGAACTGTTATCCGGGGAAATGGCCTAATCGCTTCCGAGACGCTTGGGAAAGATTATTACATTTCAACAAGAACAAGAAATTCAATATGTACCAAGAAAATGTGATGGTACCAATGGGTGATTGGGCAAAAACCAGACTAAAGAACCTAAGCGACACTGACAAGACAAGAGATGAATCAAAGGTAGGAAGCGGATTTGGGAAAAATATTTCCAATTGGCTCGACAGAGATATGGCTTTCCCAACAAACGTTCTTCATTTAGCAACAGAGTGCAATAATAAGAATCACAGTGCTGCTTTTCCTGAAGGTTTACCTGAGTGGTTTATCAAACTATTCACAAAAGAAGGAGACACGGTACTTGATCCTTTTATGGGGTCAGGCACAACAAATTTCGTTGCCAATAGAATGAAAAGAAACTCTATTGGAATTGAAATCGTCCCAGAATATTTTGAAATGGTAAAAAGCGAAATCCAACCGGTAGAGCTTTACCTGTTAGAACCGAAAACCAAATATGAAAAAGCTAAATCTAAAGGACGTAGCGCAATACGTTGAGGACAATATTGGAATTTTTCACCAGAAAAGAATTTCGAGCCTTGACACTTTAAGCCTTTCAAAAGTATTACGGAGAAAAAACCCTTACTTATTCAAAGCCAAGTATGTCCTAACAGCAGAGCAAATTGTCAAAGGATTGGTTGACGCCCATATCTCCTCAAATGAAGAAACGATATTTGGCGATTGGTTAGAGGGGCTTGCAATCTTTATTAACGGCAAAGTTTACGAAGGAAAGAAATCGGGAATCGTGGGAATAGACTTGGAATTTGACAAAGACGAGAGACGATATATCGTCAACATTAAATCAGGCCCTAACTGGGGTAACAGTAGTCAAATTAAGAAAATGGTTTCCGATTTCAAAACAGCAAAAAAAACATTAAGGACAAGCAATTCAGGACTAAACGTTGTGGCAGTTAATGGGTGTTGTTATGGAAGGGACAACAATCCGGACAAAGGAGATTATTTCAAATATTGCGGGCAGACATTTTGGGAATTTATCTCTGGCGACACTGACCTCTACACGGAAATCATTGAACCACTCGGACACAAAGCGAAAAAAAAGAATGATGAATTCTTAACTTCGTACTCGCAAATGATAAACAAATTTACGAGGGAGTTTGGAAATGGCTTTTGCGACGATCTCGGTGCAATTGACTGGAAAAAATTAGTGCAGTTTAATTCTGGAACCAAAAAATAGGATTGCTTTATTCAGCAGAAAAAAACCTAATCCGTATGAGGCAGGATTTTAACCTTTAACAATATGGAAGAAATAAATCAAAAAAAATACTTCGGGTTGTGTCGATAAAATTGTAAAAGCAATCGAGGAAAGAAAAAATAACAACTATTGACTATTTACAAACATTTTGTTTATATTAGGCGCAAATTTATGTTTTATGAATACTTTTTCATCAATTGAAATTTGTTCTGGAGCAGGAGGACAAGCTTTAGGGCTGGAAATGTCTGGCTTTCAACATGTTGCATTGGTTGAAATTGATAAAAATGCTTGCAATACTTTAAGATACAACAGACCAAATTGGAATGTTATCGAAATGGATGTTCGTGAATTCAGTGCAAAAAGTTTTGAGGGGGTTGATTTATTTGCTGCTGGAGTGCCATGCCCGCCTTTTTCAATTGCTGGTAAACAATTAGGAAAAAATGATGAAAGAGATTTATTTCCAGAAGCAATTCGCCTTATAAATGAATGCAAGCCTAAAGCAGTTCTTCTCGAAAATGTAAAAGGGCTTTTGTCTAAGAAGTTTGATAGTTACAGACAAAGATTGACAAAGAAATTAGAGCAATTAGGCTACAAGGGAGAGTGGCAATTGATTATTGCGTCTCACTTTGGAGTCCCTCAATTAAGGCCACGTGCTATTTTTATAGGTTTTAATAATGACTATTTTGATTATTTTAAATGGCCTAAGAAAAATGGGAAGCCAAAAACTGTTGGAGAAGTATTATATAACGAAATGTCTTCTAACGGATGGAAAGGGGTAGATCAATGGAAAGAACTGGCTAATGATATTGCTCCTACTCTAGTAGGTGGGTCAAAAAAACATGGCGGCGCTGATCTTGGACCTACACGGGCAAAAATGGCTTGGGAAAAATTAGGCGTTGATGGGAAAGGATTGGCAATTAAACCTCCAGAAAAAGGATTTGAAGGAAAACCGAGACTAACAATTAAAATGGCTTCTTTAATACAAGGATTTCCTGACAACTGGGAGATAACTGGCAAGAAAACTCCTTCGTACCGGCAAGTCGGGAACGCTTTTCCCCCATTAGTTGCAAAAGTATTGGGTGAACAAATAATTTCAGCACTTAATAGAGAAAAGAAAAGATGTCAAAACGGGCAGGCGCTAGAGCTAAACTTCGAAAATACTTTATAGCGAATGTTGGAAAAATTCTCAACTCTGACGATTTAAGAGAGGTTGCCGGAGTGAGCGAATGGGCAAGAAGAATTAGAGAGCTAAGGAATGAGGAAGGAATGAATATTCAAACTCATAATGATAGAAGTGAGTTAAAGCCAGGCCAATATATCCTTGTTGATCTGAATTCAGTTCCTTCATTTGAGAGAAATATTTCTAAAGAAACAAGAGCATTTGTTTTAGATCGAAATGGATTTACTTGTCAAATGTGTGGTGCAGTTGCAGGTGAATTACACCCTTATGATTTAAATAGAAAAACTCGATTGCACATTGGCCATATCATTGATAAATCACAAGGAGGAACAGATGACCCCTCTAATTTGCGAGCAATTTGTTCTGTTTGTAATGAAGGTGCTTCAAATTTGACCTTGCCCAGGCCAAGTGATTTGAAATTGCTTGCCCAAGTAAGAAGTGCAACCGGTAGCTCCCAATTTGAAGTGTTAAAATGGTTAGTTAAGAAGTTTCCAAACCAAACTAAAGACCTTTTAGGAAATTAATAACTTTCAATAATTTGTTTTTACATAGATGCTATTCTGCTATATCAATCTCCACTTCCACAAAACGATTCGCAAAAACTACTCCCTCCGAAACCCAGAAAATTACCGAAACATAACGCGTTTCCCCCCCAACCACAAAAGCTCATTCCTTACGAAATGAGCCTTTGCAAAACTTAGTTAGTGTGTGTTAAAAACGGACCTTAGGGGGGGTTATCCGCCAAAGTCATCAAAAGCTATGTTTTCTTCCGGTACGCCGAGTGCATCCAGAGCGCTGAGTACGGAAGCGTTCATCGCAGGGGGGCCGCAAAAATAGTATTCGATCTCTTCGGGTTCGGGGTGATTTTTCAGGTATTGTTCGTTCAGTACGGGCATGATGAAACCCTGGAAGCCATCACCTTCGGCTTCCATATTATCTTTCACTTTCCAGTTGTCTTCGGGCAGCGGATTGTCGAGCGCTATATAGAACTTGAAATTCGGGAACTCTTTTTCGATCTCTCTGAAGTCCTCAATGTAAAACAGCTCTCTTTTCGTTCGGCCTCCGTACCAGTAGGAAACCTTGCGGTCTTTGGTTTTCAGCGTATGGAAAAGGTGGAATAAATGGGACCGCAAGGGAGCCATTCCGGCGCCACCACCAATGTACACCATTTCTTTTTTGGTCGGTTTGATGAAAAACTCTCCGTAAGGGCCGGATATCGTCACCTTATCGCCGGGTTTTTGAGCAAAAACATAGGAAGAACATATACCCGGATTGACGTCCATCCAGCCGTTTTTATCGCGATCCCAGGGCGGCGTAGCGATACGGATATTGAGCATGACGATATTCCCTTCGGCAGGGTGATTGGCCATCGAATACGCCCGGAATATGGGTTCGTCGTTTTTCATCTTCAAATCCCACAGCTTGAATTTATCCCACTCCGACTGAAACTCGTCGGGTTTTTTACCCAATCGTGGATGCGAGGTAATATCGATATCCTTATAATCCACTTCCGTTTCGGGAACGTCAATTTGCACATAACCGCCAGCCTGAAAATCGAGGTTTTCGCCCTCAGGCAACTTTACGACAAACTCTTTGATGAATGAGGCGACGTTGTAGTTGGAAACCACCTCGCACTCCCATTTCTTGATACCAAAGATCTCTTCAGGAATACGGATCTCCATATCTTCCCGAACCTTGACCTGGCAGGACAAGCGCAAGTGCTCGGCAACTTCCTTCCGCGTCAGGTGGTTCAATTCGGTAGGCAAAACATCGCCGCCGCCGGAATCGACATGACACTCACACATGGCACAGGTACCGCCACCGCCGCATGCCGAAGGCAGGAATACACTTTTATCTGACAATGCACTTAACAGCGATGTGCCCGGACTGACCATCAGGGGGTTTTCCTTATCACCGTTGACGATGATCTTTACATCTCCCTGCGGAACCAGCTTTTTCCTCGCCGTGATAAGCATAAACGACAGCGCCATGATCACGGAAACGAAAACCAGCACGGCAAATCCTAAAGTCGTAAAATCAAAAAGTAATATCATTTCTTGTTATTTAAAAATATTAAACCTCAAACCAGCAGGCAGCAGGTCAATTTTTCAATTTTATTGTCCTGCGGTCAATGCAGCCGGATCAATACCCATCAGACTCATAAATGCAATGCCCATCAGACCGGTCAGGATAAATGCCATGCCTAGTCCGCGAAGCGGCGCAGGTACATTGGAATAGCGGATCTTTTCGCGGATAGCTGCAATGGCGATGATAGCCAAAAACCAACCTACCCCGCCGCCAAGTCCGAAAGCTACGGATTCTCCGAAGTTATAATCCCGCGACACCATGAAAAGCGAACCGCCGAGGATCGCGCAGTTAACCGTAATGAGGGGAAGGAATATCCCCAGCGAGTTGTAAAGCCCGGGGCTGAATTTTTCAACGACCAGCTCAACTAATTGCACCATGGAAGCGATCACCGCAATGAACAGGATGAAGCGCAGGAAGGTGAGGTCGGTTTTGAATATACCGTTTTCACCCAGCAGCCATTCGTTGATGATCCAGTTGATCGGCATGGTGATGCCCAACACGAAAATCACCGCCAGGCCAAGTCCGAACGCCGTCTTTACGGTTTTTGACACCGCCAGATAGGAACACATCCCGAGGAAGTAAGCCAAAACCATATTGTCGATAAAAGCCGCTTTTATAAAAATATTGAATAAATCCATTTTGCGTATTGTTGTTTGAACAGGTTTAGTGAATTGTTGAAACAGCGGATCATGAAATATCCACCAGTTTTGAGTTGTAAGTGCGTTGTATCCAGATCAGGATGCCAATGATAAACATCGCCGCTGCCGGCAATACCATCAGCAAATTATTGGAATACCATCCGAACCAGCTTCCATCGGCAGCCGTATTGATCGTGTATTGCACGATTTCGTTATTGGCGCCTATGATGTTCCATTCAATGGGGCTGCCGGCAAACAGGGTTCCTTTTCCAAAAATTTCCCGGAATAGCGCCACGATGATTAGTATCGCTCCGTAGCCCAGTCCATTTCCCAACCCATCGAGAAACGAACGCCAGGGTCTGTTGGCCATAGCAAAGGCCTCCAGCCTTCCCATCACGATACAGTTAGTGATGATCAGCCCGATATACACGGAAAGCTGTTTGTAAACCGGATAGTTGAAACCTTTCAGTATCAGTTCGACCACGGTAACCAGGGTGGCAATGATAACCAGTTGAACGATCATTCGAACACTTTTGGGGATTGAACTTCGCAGCAAGGATGTGAACAGGCTGGAAAACCCGCAAACGAAAACTACGGCAATCGCCATGACCACAGAAGGATATACCAACGATGTGACCGCCAGAGCAGAACACACGCCCAACACCTGCACGGTGATCGGGTTGTTGTCGTTCAAAGGATCGGTGATGAGCTTTCGTTCCTTTTTCCCGAATAAGGGTTCTTTCGGTTTGGTTTGTGTATCTTTTACAGTATTTTCAGCCATAATATATTGATATTAAAATGATTGACAATTGAAAAGGATCATTGGTTGTTTTTCAGTTTCTCGAAATAGGGTTCATAATATTTCATGCCTCGCTTCATCATTTCACTTACGCCATTTGAGGTAACAGTTGCGCCGGAGATGATATCAACTTCGTGGAGGTCTTCTTTGCCGGTTCCGCCTTTTACACCCATGACAGACACGTAGTTGCCTTGCTTGTCGTATATCTTTTTCCCTTTAAACATATTCGGGAAGCTGGGATTATCTTTGATCTCGGCTCCCAACCCTGGGGTTTCTCCCTGGTGATCAAATGCTGCTCCAACAATGGTATTCAAATCGCTGTCGAGGGCGATATTTCCCCAGATCGCATCCCAAAGCCCGCTGCCTCGCACCGATACGATATATAATTTTTCGCTACCGGTGTTAAAAATATATAACGGCAGGATTCGTTCTGCTTCCGGCTTTTTCATTTCTTTGCTCATATCGATATGCTCTGCAAGGCCACCGACATAACCCCGTGCTTTAACTTCCTCAACGCTGACCTCATTACCTGACATATCCAGCGCTTTTTGTTCGATTTGTTTGTTAAAAATATCCAGCACCTCGTCATCGCTCATTTCTTTGGGGTTTTTGTCTCCCAATTGATTTTTAACTGCCGAGAGAATAGCCCGTTTGTTAAAAATAGCGGCATTGATATCCGATTTATCTTTCAACCCAAGGAATAATGCGGTCAACACGATTGCAACAACTGTGGTCATCAGCGCTACAAATCCGACAATATAATTGGTACTATGCACGATTTCTAATTTTTATGATAAAATCCTATGGTGTTGTTTTGAAATTTACAAAATCTCAGGCTTCAGCCGGTTTCACTTTTGCCCTTTTCAATCGCCGGCTGATATTGCCTTCCAACACATAGTGATCGATCAAAGGAGCAAATACATTGAGCAATAAAATGGCCAGCATCCATCCTTCCGGATAAGCGGGGTTGATCACGCGGATGATCATTCCGATAAAACCGATCAGGAAGCCATAAATCCATTTGCCGCGATCCGTAGATGCAGCCGTTACGGGATCAGTGGCCATGAATGCCATGGCAAAAAAGAAGCTTCCCATATAAAACTGGTAGTACCACGGCACCTCCATGAATGGGTTTGCTCCCCAGGCATTGAGCACTAAAGCGCTGACTATGGCGCCGATGAACATGCTGAACATAATGCGCCAGCTGCCTATGCCCGTGACGATCAGCATCAATGCACCGGCCAGGATCGCAGGTTTGCAGCTCTCGCCTATCGAACCCGGAATAGCTCCCCAAAACATCTGGCTTTCAGAATAGTGCGCCAATACATTGCTCCAGCCGTCTTTAGCCAGGCTCATCGGCGTGGCGCCGCTAAATCCGTCAACTACCCTGGCAGACGGATCAAACAATGTCCAGCCTGCCCATTCAAATATGCCGTTGAAAAATCCGGTGTGCCACCAGCCATATTCAGCAATACCTCCTGCCACTCCGGACACCCAAACATCGTCGCCCGAAATAGTGGTGGGATAGGCAAAGAACACGAAAACCCGCGCCAGCAGCGCTATATTGAGAATATTCATTCCCGTTCCGCCGAAAGCCTCTTTTCCAATGACTACTGCAAATACAATTGATAGGGTCAATATCCAAAGCGGTATATCCGGCGGCATGATCAGCGGGATCAAGGCTCCAGATACCAGAAAGCCTTCTTCTATGGCATGCCCTCTCTTGGCCGCATAATAAAACTCGATCCCCAACCCGACTACATGCGTAACGATGAAGATCGGCAGGATCTGGATCAGGCCGTAGGCAATTTTGAGATGAATAGCGCTCAGGAAGCCGGTATGCATACCTAAGGCGACAAAATGCTGGTGCCCGATATTATAGGTTCCAAACAAATAACACAGTTGCAGGGCTAAAACTACCGTTACCATCGTTCGCTTCAGGTCGATGCCATCCCGGATGTGTACACCGTCTTTCGTAACCGTGTTGGGTGTATAGGCAAAGGTGAAAAATCCGTCATATACCGTATGCAGCATAGGGGATTTCTCCTTGTCCGGCTCTATTTTTTTAAAAAAATCTAAAAGACTCATTGGTTATTTTTACAAGTTGCTAGTTTCAAGTTGCTGGTTGCTGGTTGCTAGTTGCTAGTTGCTAGTTGCTAGTCTGTTTACCACTAACCACTAACCACTCCCCCCTACCCCTGCTCACGCATAACATCCAAACCTTCCCGCAGTATTTTTTGTAACGGTTGTTTGGAGGTGCAGGCAAATTCACACAAAGCCACGTCTTCTTCGCTCAGTTCATAAATCCCCAATCCTTCCATTCTTTCAAAATCATTGATGATAATGGATTTCATCAGGTGTTGCGGGTAAATATCCATCGGGAGAACAGCTTCGTACTGACCGGTCATAACAAATGCCCGTTTTTCGCCATGCGTGTTGGTGTCTGCTGCAAATTTCAGATCGGGGAACAGGAAATTGGGGAAGGTTCGCGATAAGCTTGGCCGAGGCGTCAATGGAAGCAGCCAGCCGAACATTTCGTAATAATCGCCTTCTTTGATGGCTGTTACCTGGTCGTCGTAAAAATTGAGAAAACTGCTTTCGGTTTTAGTGCTCCCCGACAACACATCTCCGGATATCATGCGTACCCCTTCGGTCTTTGCATTATTTTTAACCAGGTCTCCGATATTGGCTCCCTGGAAAGTTTTGACATATTTTGGCGATTCAAATTCGCTGCCTGACAGCGCAACGATGCGCTCGGCGTTGTAACGGCCTTCGGTAAACAAGGCACCCAATGTAATGACATCCTGCACACCCAATGTCCAGACTTTGTCGCCTGCGGCTATTGGCGCGATATGATGGATCTGGATGCCAACGTTTCCGCATGGATGCGGGCCGTTGAACCAATATTTTTCAACTCCCAGAGCCTGCGTAAATACTTCGGAAGGCGCTGTTTTACCATTTGCATTCAGGCCAAGATACACCTTGCCGCCGGTCAGCTTATTCAGCACATCGAGGCCTTTTTGGAAAGCTTCGCCTTTGCCCGCTACTACGAAGTTGTTATCGGGAGCTAGCGGCGCCGTATCGAAAGTAGAAATAAAAATATTGTTGGGAACGACATCGGTTTCGGCAACGATATCATAAGGTCTTTGCCTGATCAATGGCCATGTACCGCTTTCCAGGAGATAGTTCACAAGGTCTTCCCTGGTTCCGTTTTCAAGGTCGAAAGTTTTAAATTCGCGGTATTTGGTCTCTTTGTCTCCAAGTATCACGACCTCTGTGATGGCTCTTTTGGCTCCGCGATTGACCGCAGCCACTTCGCCGCTGACCGGGGAAACATATTGGATTTCAGGCCGCTTTTTATCAAAAAATAAAACATCGCCGGCTTTTACTTCGTCGCCTGGTTCGACCACAACTTTCGGAATGGGCGACATGCCGATGAAGTTGGTGGGTTGCAGCGCAAAAGTAGTCGCCTGGACCGAATCGTCAAGGGTTGGTGCAGGTTCGCCTTCCAGTAAAATATCATGCCCCCGCTTCAAAAAGAAAACCTTCCCGCCATTGATGTATTTGGGAATTTCGGGGTTGAAAATTTCATTTGCTTTTGGAAAAAGCGAATAGTTGGATCCGCTGTCGTCGATACCGAGTTGTTTGGCTTCGATTCGCATCAGGTTGTCAGAAACCATCAGGATCACAGCCACCATGATGAGGGCTGCAGCCACGATCAACGACACAATAAAATAGTTGGATGAAGTTCCTCCGTCAGATGATTGAGCAGTTAAGGCATGGGCAAAGGTGAGGAAGAAAATCAGGAATGTCAGTTTGGTTATTCCGTTCTTCAAGGCGCGTTTTATTTTCATGAAAAAATCTTGAAAATACAGGGTTTATAAAAATATCCGCAAAGATATAAAGCTTTTGAAATTAAATATATTCCGCCTCTTGCAATTTTAAACCGCTACTTTTATTTAGATTCCTTCCAAATAGAATCTGTTTTGTTTGATTCGGATTATGACAAAAATCATGTCTCCCTCGTGATTTTCATCATAGGAGAACAGGCTTGAATGGTGTCAATTTGCAGGAAAATAAATTCACAATTTAAAAACCCGATATTTTATGAATGCCGATGAATTAAAAAATAGCCTCCCCAAGCAAACCATGCTGGAGAAATTACACGAAGAAAGCCGGAATTGGCTGTCCTCTATTGCATTTTGGAAAGATGAGATCCGTTTCATGCACCGGTTGATCAATGATAATTTTGTTTACTTTTTGGCGAAAGACCAGGCGGGAAGTTTCAATGCTTTGCAAACGAAGATCAGGGAATCTGTAGAAACGAGGCTGAATGTTCTCAAGGTTGAGGTCGTCAATCACGAAAAGCGTATATCTGATCATTTAAAATACGACATCGATCTGGATTTTCAGTTTTTCACGAAAGAACACGAAAACATAGCAAATGATATTGCCCGGTTTCAGACCAATTACCGCCTTGTAAAAACCGAACTATTCAACCAGGCGGAGGAAGTTTTGAAAGAAAAAGATATCAAAAAGCTGGTAGCGTGATAAGTGCATAAAAAAAAGCCCGGTTGCAAATCAACCGGGCTTTTTTTATGCTACTCAAAAACGATCGCCCTGTATTTCAACTCCAGAAAAACCTGGTAACCCGTTTTGGGATCGACATGTTCCAGCAATACATCAATGGATTTGGTAACGTCGCCGTCTTCGGTGCTGCTGTCAAATATGGCTTTGATCTCGCCGCCTTCGCCGGGCTTGATTTTTTTGTACTCCGGCCATTCCAACTCGGTGCATTCGCAGCCTGAGACCAATTCGATGACAAGGTCTTCATCGCCTGTGTTTGTAAAGGGAAAAACATGGGTGCGTTTTTCACCTTTTTTCACTTTTCCAAAATCAAAAAACGTATGATCGAAACTCATGACCGGCCCTAATGCGGGCTTCGGATCATCCGGAACCGATCCTAGTTGTTTGCTTTTTTTTTCAGCCGTGTTTTTTCGATCTGGATGCTGGTAGGCCCTGAAATGATCTTGAATTCGGTTCTACGATTGACGCGGTGCTCATCATCCGAGCATTTTACGCCATCGACGCAGTGGTTTCTGATATGATCTTCGCCATAGCCTACCGGCTTGATCCGTTCTTCGGAGATGCCGCGTTCTGTCAGCCAGGTTTTGGCAGATTCAGCCCTTTTTTGTGAGAGCCGCTGATTGTACTTGTTTTTCCCTTGTGCATCCGTGTGAGATGAAAGCTCGATGACCAAATCACCGTATTGGTTCATTACCTCCAGCAAAACGGTCAGGTCTTTTTCGGCATCCGGCAAAATGTCCCATTTGTCAAAATCGTAGTAAATGTTTTCCAGTTCGATCGGTTGATCAACTGTATAAGTTTCATATTCGGGCTCTTCGGGTGTTAGGAAGAGTTGTTTTTCGATCACTTTTGAGGTTTTGATCCCGGAGGTTTCAAAGGTCAGCGTATCACCGACAAAGCCTTCTTTTTTGGCAATAACGGTATAAACGACATCGCGGTTGATGGGGAATGTAAAAGAGTTTGAATTGTCTTTTGTCGTAACGAAAGGATCACCCTGTACGCCATCGGCGGTTTCAATCAAGGTGAGTGTGACGCCATTGAGGGCTTGTTTTTCAGAGAAGGTTGTAGCTACCAGTTGAACCACGATCTTTTCTTTGCTGATCGTCCAGATATCGTTGCAACAGGTTTTGCCGTGCGCGGATTTGGTTCCTTCGCGATTGGATACCAGGAAGCCGTTGTAACCTTCTTTATCAATAGAAAAGTAAAGGTCGTCGGCAGATGAGTTGTAACCTTTGCCCATGTTGACGGGTTCGCTCCAGTTGTTTCCATCCCAGGTGGAGGAGAAGATGTCAAATCCGCCTAAGCCGATATGGCCGTTGGAACTGAAATACAGCGTACCGTCGCGGTAGAAAGGAGTTTCTTCATCCCCGTCGGTGTTGATCACATCGCCGAGGCTCAGGGGTGCGGAATATGTATCGCCGTTGATCGTGGAATAAAACAGATCGCTATCGCCTCTGCCATTCATATCGGAAGCAAAAAACAAAACTTTCTTGCCGTACAATTCGCCTTCTGCGGGCTGGCGGACGAGGTAGTCGCCATTGACGCCTTCAACGAGTTCGGCTCCGCCCCAGCCGCTTCCGGTTTTTTTGCTGACGTAGAGTTTGCTTTCCGTAGGAATGCTGTTTGTCAGTAATGCACGGGTGAAATAAAGCCGTTCTCCATCGCCGGAGAGGCAAAGGTTGCCGATGTGATAATCTTCCCTGTTGACATTATCGCTGAGCGGGCTTGGCTCTCCCCAGCCCTTGTCGGTTTTGCGGGAGACCATGGCTTTGGAGTGAAAATCTTCCTCTGCATCTTCGATCACGATCACTTCATCGGCTTTGATAGCTGTAAAATACATGACATCACCTTCCACCAAAATTGGAGAATATTCAGAATATTTTGAATTGACCTCCTTGCCGGCATTCTCAATCGTCAGCCCGGGGGTCTCATCCAACTCCAAAGCCAATTCGCATCCGGCGATCTCTCTTTTGGCCTTTTCGATCTTCGACACGTCTTCCGCTTCGCTGATGAACAATTGAAACTCCGCTTTTGCTTCTGCGTATTCGCCGTTCATTTTCAGCATTTGCGCATATTTAAAACGGGCGTCCGGCATGTAAGGATTAGGTTCTTTGACGGATCGCTTGTTGACGATTCGCTTATAAGCTCGCTCTGCTTTGTTGTAATCCCGGAGTTGCTCGTGCGTTACAGCAATTTTATAAGCTATTTCCAGGTCTTTGGTATCTTCATAATACAACTCGTATCTGGTAAGCGCATTGTAATAATCCTGAGCTTCGTACAATTCGTTGGCAAATTTCAGGTTGGCTTCAGGCGTTGAGCGATGTATGGGTTGCGCAACCAAAACGTTTGCAAAAAGTAGCGCACAAAATATAGTAAGGAGATTTCTCATCATCTTTGATTTACAGGTTTGAGAGTTTTTTTTGTTGTAAAAAATAATTACTTTTTAAAACGCAGTTAAACTACAATTAGTCTGATCTTAAAAACGTGGACAGAAGATAACCGGCTTAGCCACAGGCTTTTTGAATATCCGGGCGATATACTGTACGCCGATCTCAAAACCACCCTGGTTTTTATTCGCGCTGCTCAATTCGGAAACCGTAATATCGTAGCTGATGCCAGCCCTGAATTGTTTGTAATCCAGTCCGAGGATGATAGCGGCAGCATCGCCGAGACGATAGCCCGGCCCTAATCTGAAGGTAAGGTCGGGTTTGAATTTATACCCCAGCAAAACTTCGATGATCCCTTCGTTCATGGTTTCGATATTTCCAAAGAGGAAGGTAGGCAGCAACGACCATTTGTCATTCAGGCCGATGTCAAATGAACCGTGGGCGGTGAAAAGCATAGGCAGGTTTTCCACCCTGCTATTCATGAGGTTGTATTCCGGTTGTGTGATATGCTTGAAGGCAAAACCCAGTCGCATGGTTGTAACTTTGTTGAGGCTACTGGTGAGCAATATACCGGCGTTGAGGTCGAAATACCGCTTTTGGTCAGCAATACCCAAACGATCCTGGCTTTCCTGCATCTCCTGGCCGCCGTTAATTCTATACTCTTCTCCAAAGAACCATCGCGTTGACATGGCATCCACCTTTCTTTGCATCATTCCGCCCTGTACGCCTAAAGTCAGATGCGTCGTACCTTTTTTATTCAAACCCAAGTGATAGGCGATCGAACCCAACGTACCCAACGTAGTCAGTTGTCCGGCACCTGCCTGGTCATTGAAAAGCACACCGCCGACGCCGATCCAGTCGTTTTTGCCAAAACCTTTGAGCAACGGCGAATCGATGAAAAAGGATGGGGTTCTGAAACCCGTAGCATTTGAGATGCTGTTGTATTGGTCGCGATAAATACCGCCGATCCTGAAGGTACCTTCATAAGCTCCCGTATTGGCAGGGTTGAGGGTCAATGGCGACATATCGTACATCGTCCAGTGAATATCCTGTGCAGTTGAAAACTGGCATATAAAAACAGCAAGGGAAAAAAGTAGAGGTTTTACAAATTTCATAAACTTTTTTTTAGAATGAGTTTAAAAATCAGCTTTTGCTGTATAAAAATCGAAATATAGGTTTTTTTCATAAAATTTTAGAAAAATTGACCGCAAGTTAGACGTTAAAGGTAAATTCCCCAACCCTATTTTTTTAGAAATTAACTTTTTTACGACAATTTTTGGATTAAAGATTCCAGAAGACGGACATCAGATTTTAGATGCTAGACAATAGACTTTAGACCACAATGGAGTTCCTCACGATAGGAGACACAAAGATAGCAGAATAAGATTTCATTTAG
>CAZKDA010000111.1:0-15363 GCA_964551455.1 uncultured Saprospiraceae bacterium | reverse complement strand
TTTGCCCTGCTCCCGGAGTGCCTGCTGGATGAAATTATCCGGGTTTACATTGATGATGATGCTGACGGGTAGAGTAGCGAGCAAACGATAAATTTCAGGAGTTTTTTGGGCTTGTTTTACAAAAAAATCTTTCGTGATGTCTTCGAGATCCACCCGTCGTGCGCCTTTGATATTCAAAAATTTCAAAGAAATATAAGGCAGGCTGAAGTTTGAATCTTTGTCGTATTCCACGCCTTCCTGATCCAGGAATTCCGAAAGATAAACCGACAGTTCATCGACCAAAGGCAGCCACTCGTTTCCTTTTTGCACACGCGCCAGCTTCGGGCCGATCATCAGGATGCAGCGGGTTTCTTCAAAGTCGCGTTTCAGTTTGATCCATTGAAGGTTGTTCATTGAAAGTTTTTTTTATTTTAATACTTCGGTAAACTTTTTTTCTCACATTAAGGCGCTAAGACGCAAAGTGTTAAATTTCAGCGCTTTGCGATCTTGGCGGCTTTGCGTGAAATAATTTTATATCTCTCACAGAATACACAGAACTCGTGACGCCTACGGCGTTAACACCACAGAAATTTGAGCTATTTCTCCTTCTGCGGAAATCTGCGTTATCTGCGGGAAATTATAGTGTCCCGCTGATCTCGCTGATCCACGCAGATATTACTTTTTCTCTGTTCAGCTATACAATTTCAGGCTCAAACAAACCAATTCAGAAGCTACCAGTCGATCCCGATCTCCGCCTTTTCCTCTTTTGTCAAAAGCTCGAAATAGTTATCAAAATAATCGTACAGGTTTTCAGTAATGCCCAGATCGATCACTTTCAGCAAATTGGTTTTATCCCTGATAATGATAAACCTGGAATCATTTGAAAAATCAAACTCGGCAACCTTTTCCTGGCATTTTAAAGTTCGGATCAGCTTTCGGTTTTCGGCATCCCACACACTTAGTCCTTGTCCGGCTTCCGTTAAAAACGCCAGCTTTTTGCCGTCGGGCGCTGCCCGGATGTACGAGTAACCCGTTCCGGCGAAGTTGAAATCCAGCGTATCTATTTCCCCGGTTTTTATGTTCAATGAATTGATCAGGGTTTTCGAGCTGCTTCCGTCGAAGATGGAAAAACGCAGCATTTCTTTTTCGGCGCTCACGTCATAAAAAAGGCCGAACTCATTGAAGATGGCTTTGCTAAAGATCAGCGTGTCACGGCTCAGATCAAAGACACCGAATTTCCTCCGGTTGGCGGCAAAGGTTTCATTGCCAGCCCAGGTCACCGCAAAGTTATTTTTTGTAATAAAATAGTCGAAAACGTTTTGCTCATGCTCAATAATAAATCGCTGCCCGACGAGGTCGTAAATATTGAAAGCTGTTTTAAAAACCGGGTCTTTGGATTGCAGTTTGGCGCTTTCGTTGTCAAATCCCACCGGCGTCCATCTCCGGCTGTCGATGAAGATCAGTTTTTTCGAATCTTGTGAGAAATCAAATGGTAGCAGGCGTTGCGGCAATTCCTCGTGTTCCGATTTGTGGGAATAAACCGTGGTTCCATTTTCGAGGTTGATGACATCGATCATGCCGATCAGCGACTTGGGCAAAGGCCCGAAAGTGATCTTTACTTCCGAAGAAAAGTCGATCTGTCGGAGGTCTTCTTCGCCAAAGTGGTGAAAAGCAAATTTTTTTCCGTCGGGGCTGAAAGTAAAATCGAGCGCGGCGCGTATCCTGAATTCATTTTCTTTTAAAACAAAATTGTCATAATTAGTGGTAATGACGCCTTCGGTAGAAAACTTCTGCGCTATTTTCTGATTGATGAGATTCTGGCGGAAGTCAACTCTGGAATTTCCAAATGCGGAGCTTGACGAGTTGACAAAGTAATCTGGAAGGGCTGCCGTTTTATAAATATTTTTTTGGGAACCGATGTCAATCACACTCAGTGAGTATGCCGGTTCCCGCAAGGTATCGGCCACGAGATCGCCGTTGTCATTGGTTTTAAAACTCGTCCGGAGGATAACATCGGTACTGCGGTAAACCAGTCGTCGGCTATCGCTGCTAAATGCAAAAGCCTGTAAAGCTTCATTTTTGTAAATATTATCGGAAACCTGTCGGACTTCGCCTGTGGCAACATTCCAAAGATTGATTTTTTCGAGTTGATCCTTTGCATCGAAAAAAGCGGCAGCCAGCCATTTCCCATCTTTGCTGAAATGATAATCTGACAAGTGGCCAGGAATTTTGAAAGTTATTACCACAGCATTCGATTCCGGATCACGAAGGCTGATCGCGGTGGTATTATTTTCGGGATCTTTTTCCAACACTACCAGCGAACCATCATGCGGCAAGGCTATTTTTGAAGGATGATAGAGAAAGGGATCAAGTCCGAAATCGTACTGATAATCAGCGAGAAAAGGCAGCAATTTTTGTTGTAAATCTTTCGCCTGTGCATTATCACTTTTATACTTCAATGCCTCCTGGTAGAGCCGGAAAGCCACCTTGTAGTTTTTTTGCTGAAAAGCCCGCTGGCCTTCGGAAGTTAAAAATCGGGAAGCGATGATCTGTAGCCGGTCGATGTAGCCGTTTTGTGCTTTTGCCAGCCATTCGTCGGCATCGGTAGAATTTGGCCGGTCAACACAAACCTTCGCGGCTTCAAACTTTTTGATGGCCGCTTCAAACTGAAAAGCGTTGTAGGCCGCAATGCCTTCGTCGAGGAATGTTTGATAACAATTTTGTGCATCGAGCCGGAAGGCTAAGGCCAGAAGCAAACAAATTAAAACCGGTAATTTTCGGGCTTGGTCGGCCTGTTTCATAATGTACGTTACAATTTGCTGTCAATAATAAAATGTTTTCTCATAGCAAATTGAATCCTGAAATATAGGAAATATTCATCAAGCAGCCAGTAATTTAGATAAATTTTGTAAATGCCAGCCAACGCTGACAATGTTTAAAATTACGTCCGCAGTGTTCGGGATCAAATTATACTTCGTTGATTAGGCTTTGTACATTTGATTTTTAAAGAATTTAAACGCTCAATGAAAACAAGTTCTTTGGTTTCAGCTAGGTTTAACGCGAATGATGGATCAAGTCAAATCTGAAAATCTTGATTTCAAAGGCTGTTCGACCCCGCTGGGGTCGGTCACTCTCCGTTGATCGGTCATTCTAACGTACTTTGATCCCGCTGGGATCAAAGAATATATCTGACTAACCGCAGCCTGACTGCCGAGAGCACACAGGCTGGCGCGGTCAAAGTACGTTAGAAATAGTAATCAATGAAAAATACGATCCCGCTTTAGTCAAATGCTGATATTTTTTGACTAAAGCGGGATTGCCTTGAAAAAGCTCAAGAAATAACCACAGGATGCGGGTGTAAAACATAAAAAAAACGCACAAGGTAAAAAATGGTATACTTGTTCACGGATAAATTTCGGATTTTATTAATCCCGAAATTTGCCGTGAACAGTTATACCGACTAAGCATAGATTATTTTCTAAATCCGAAATCTATGCGGTGTCGTGTATAAAACCCATTTTATCCTTTTATTGCTTGCCATTTTTCCCGATCTCAAGCATGTAGGAATAAAGTTTTCAAATCCATAACGCGTCACGCAGTACCTCCTGCCTCGACTGGTCGGGGGAACTCACGTTAGGTTTAAGGATTTGCACAAAACCAATTGCCGTTGAGTATATTTTCCAGCCAGAAATTTCAGGAAAGTTCTTCCCCCAATGTCCATAAAAACAAAAAAGCCTGCGGTGAAGCAAGCTTTTCTACTGAATTGATATTTCGTTCATTTTTACAAGAATAGCGGTGTTTGTTTCTGTTACTAAGCGACTATCTTGCTTTACTTTTAGGATTAAATCATCGTGTAGTGGTCACATCTATAATTAACTGGAGGCAAAACTACAATTTTTATTTTTATTTACGGAAGATTTGGGTTTGGTTTTTTTTGAGAAAGTTGGGAAGGGATTAGTGGTTAATGATTAGTGATTAGTGATTAGTTGTTAGTTGTAGAAACTAGCAGATGGCAATTGGCAATCGAAAACCTGACACCCGATCGAATCCCGCTTTTTGGAGAAAAAGCGGGACGACAAAGTCGGGACACCCGACACCCCATACCGGAAACCAAAAACCTACTCCAACCTAATTGGCGTAAGCGAAAACTTACTGCATTCATCTACTTGCCAATGCCCGTAGTACCCTTCGGCCATGACGATAAATCGTTTGTGCATGGTTTCGATTTTTATTTTATCGCCAAAGCGGATATTGTTGTATTCGGAGATTTGAAGATCATTGATATTTGCTGTGTATTCGCCGTGTTCTTTGAAATATTTTTTTTGTTGAAAATAGACATCCATGAGCGCCATTTTCAAATTAAAATCGAGGTCTTGTTTAAAGTTGACATTTCCGGTTCCTACTTTTTTGTGGGAAAACTGCACATAGCCCCAGGTTTCGGGTTGTTGCATCTCGTGTACGCCCTGCGGCGACCATGCCCAATTGTGGTTGGGGAGCGGATTGCGGCGATAATCCACCTTTTTGGCATAGCTGTACCGGTTGGATTCCAATTCCCATTGCACCCTGGCAAAGTTGATGCGCCATTGCTCGCCATCTCTTGGTGTCCTCGCTTCCAGCTTTGGGTTCCATTCTTCAAAATTTTGCCAGGGGATGGCAATTTCAACTGTCCATTTTTCATCCACATCTATAGGATCGTCAACAGATCCGAAATGCGCAACAGCGGTTTTTAGCCCGATGAAATTGAAATTGTCGATCACAATGCCATTATCCCTGTGCGGTTTGGTGACCAACATATCCCAAACCGTGTTGAGCACATTGATCTGCATTTCATAAACGTGGTGGTTGTCGCCATCGGTATCGATAAATACTTCAAAGTCATTGTCTTTAAAAATGATCTTGTCCCTTTCGGTGATGGTACCCCAAAGATGTGGATCTTCCAGTTCGGCAGCGATGTAAAAATAGTGGTTGTCCCAAAGCATTTTGACCTTAGTGTCAAGATACGGGGTCATCCCTTTGTCGCCGGTCATGTCCAGAAAAGAATCTGTCCATTCCGCTTTTACCCAACTATCTTCATCCAACAGACCATCGATTTCAATCGGCTGATCTGTTTTAAAACAAACATAACCTTTTGGGTGAGGGAAGGGATATTCGGGAGGTTGCGCAAGGCTGGTAAAATTAAAAAACAGGAATAGCGCAAATACACTAAGTGTAGATTTTGAATTCATGGGATCGTGCAATTAAATGTTCAAAAAAAGTTCGCTAATCTAAGCATTTTCTTTTTTCTGCCTCAACTTTCTTGCAATTTTTTGATCATTGTTGCTTTCATAAATCGCGTAATTTTGATACTTCGCCATGTCTGTCTCTGCCCACACATCTTTGCCGATATTGCAAAGGATCACCAGTTCATTGTAAAGCTTGTTTCCCTGCTCGATCCGGTGTTCGACGGCGATATCGCGATCTGCGACTTTATCCTGCTGGATGTTCAACGCAGTTTCAAAATTGCTGCAAGCATCGGCTACCTTTCGGATGGTATTTTCATTAATGCCGACTTCAGCCAGGAAATCCTGCTGTTGCCTCGCCACCCGCACTACCCGCCGCCCGCAAAATAATAGTTGCGCATCGGTCATGTCACCGATCTTTGAGGTGCCGAATTTACGGTATCGCCCGGATCGGTTGGAAAATTTCATCGCCACCCTGGTCATGATACTTCGGATGGCAGTTTTTAATTTTTCTCCGGCTTCGTATTTTTTATCTGTGGTAAGCATCTGGTCGCCGAGGGTTTCGTCGTCATCAGGCAAGGCCCTGAATTTCTCGCACATTGCGCTGAATTTTTTCAGCCTTTCGAGGTCGTAACCATATTGAACAAAACGATCCAGGTCGCGGTGGGCATATTTGATCCGTTCAAGGCATTGAACATAAAGGTCAGCATCAGGGAAGTTGTACTGCCGGTGCATGCTTTGCTTTTTCATAATTCTTTTAATATTTGTAAGCGTTTCATAATCAATCGAATACAAATATAACCGGAACTACCAAAAAAACAAATTATTTCAATTAAAAAACATTATTGTTTGAAAAGAGATTCCAGATTCCAGATCGAAGCGTAGCGTAGATCCCGACACATTCGGGACTTTAGATTTCAGAAGTATTGACATTCAAACTTGTACCGATTCTTTACCGCTCACGCAGTGGCACGCACTGCGTGGCAGGCAGTGCGGTATCCCGCTGGTTCAGCGGGAGTCTCACAGCAATCTTACACTTATTGAATAAATTCAGGCTATACCGACAACTATTGTCGGGGGCTATGCGGTGTTTAAAAATGTGTTGCAGCGTTTATTGATTTTGGCAAAAAGCAATTTTTTTAAATCCCGATTTTGTACTACAGAATGTGATTATTATCTTCGGTGCTTTCTTAAAAATTAAACCAACTTATAAAACAAACCTACTATGAACTCGGATATCCAGATCGCTCAATCCATCAAGCTGAAACACATCAACGAAATTGCTGCAAAATTGGGGATTGACGAGGATCAATTGCACCTCTACGGAAAATACAAATCAAAACTTCCCCTTTCTCTTATCGACCTGGAAAAGGTAAAAAACAATAACCTCATACTCGTTACCGCTATCTCGCCGACTCCTGCGGGTGAAGGAAAAACCACCATGTCTATCGGCCTGACTGAGGGGCTTAACCGCATTGGAAAACAAACGGTCGTCGTGTTGAGAGAACCATCGCTCGGCCCGGTTTTCGGCATCAAAGGCGGCGCAACAGGTGGCGGTTATTCACAGGTATTGCCGATGGAAGACATTAACCTTCATTTTACGGGCGATTTTGGAGCCATCGAAAAAGCCCACAACCTGCTTTCCGCGCTGATCGACAATAACCTTCAGAATAAAAACAATTCACTGGGCATCGATCCGCGAACTGTTGTTTGGAAAAGAGTGATGGATATGAACGACAGGGCTTTGCGCGACATCGTGATCGGGTTGGGAGGTACGGCATCCGGGGTGCCAAGAGAAACCGGTTTTGACATTACGGCAGCTTCGGAGATCATGGCAATCCTTTGTCTTTCCAACGATCTGGCTGACCTGAAAAGGAGACTCGGAAATATTTTCGTGGGTTTTACCTTCGACCGCAAACCGATCTATGCCCGTGACCTGAAAGCCAATGGCGCCATGACAGCCTTGCTGAAAGATGCGATCAAACCGAATCTCGTCCAAACCATCGAAGGCAATCCTGCCATTATTCATGGCGGCCCATTTGCCAATATCGCACAGGGGACTAACACGGTCATCGCAACGCGGATGGGATTATCGCTCGGAGATTACGTGGTTACGGAAGCCGGCTTTGGAGCCGATCTGGGCGCTGAAAAATTCCTGGATATCAAATGTATGTCAGCCGGTTTATCACCAAAAGCCATCGTGCTCGTTGCAACGATCCGGGCATTGAAATATCACGGCGGAGGCGACCTCGCCACAATCAACGAACCAAACCCGGAAGCTGTAAGAAAAGGCCTTGTCAACCTCGAAAAACATTTGGAAAATATCGCGAAATTTAATTTGAAGGCAGTCGTGGCGATCAATAAATTTACAACCGACACTGCCGAAGAGATCGACATCGTAAAACAAAAATGCGCCGAAGCTGGTGTCGAAGCCGAAGTAGCGGATGTATGGGGAAAAGGAGGCGGTGGCTCCGAAGACCTGGCGCGGGCAGTAGTGAAAGCCGTTGAAAATTCAAAAGGCCGGTTTACACCGATGTACGACTGGAATTCTAGCGTTGAAGAAAAGATCCATGCGGTAGCAACCAAAGTTTACGGCGCGGCGGGCGTGGAATACAGCGCCAAAGCAAAATTGAATCTGAAAAAGATCGAACGACTGGGTTTGCAGAATTTGCCCGTTTGTATTGCAAAAACACAGAAATCGCTCTCTGATGATCCGAACCTGATCGGACGTCCGACGGGGTTCAATATCACGGTCAGGGAGATTGAGATCGCGGCAGGAGCGGGCTTTCTGGTGCCAATTACCGGATCGATCATGCGGATGCCGGGGCTTCCTTCCAAACCCGCAGCAGAAGGTATCGATATCGATGCGGATGGCAATATCAGCGGGTTGTTTTAAAATAAAATAGCGAAATGAATACGGTATAAATCGCCATTTTACTATCAAAAAGAGTGATTGTCGCGCTTGATTACCTTTCATAATGATTTCCCGGATGACGAAAAAAGCTACGTGGTCGTCGCTGAAAGCGCATTATACCGCGTGATGAAAAGCAATGGATGTTCACGTTTTTTTGAAACACTCCATTCAAAACAAATAAACCGTTGAAAGGAGGAGGTTTCGATTGAAGTGGTTGTAACTGCGCGTCCAGACTTCGTCTTTTGTAAAATCTACCCACCCGTGACTGTACTGCAGGGAGACGCCTAGTTTTTTGAATGGGAAATAGGTCAATGACGCTGTAGTTGCAAAATCCATATTTTTAAGGCTGTTATAAAGTTCGTTGCTCTTGCTGCTTTGAGCATTCGCGTTGACTCCAAATTGATCGGCTGTACTACCAAAAAGCGACTCAAACCTGTCATCAACCTTTACCCCAAACAGGTAGCCCGCTTTAACCCCTAAACCGACCTGAAACTTTCCCGACAACCGGTAAGCAATTTCGACAGGCATTTCGATGTAATGAAGTTTTGAAACCGGAAGCCGGTCGCGACTGGGTTCTGCTTCGTAATAAACTTCGAATGAGTTGGCAATTTGAGTTCCTGTGATCGGGTTACTTGGGTCTGAACTATAATTCCCTTCGGTACGGTTTGACCTGGAGATTTTATAACCATCCAGGATGGAATATTGCAATCCATGTGAAAGGGTGAGCCTTCGATTGAGGCTGTAATTCACTTTGGTTCCGAAGGCCAGGCCTGCGTAAGCGTCCGATGGATTCGTGTAGGCTCCTGCAAAAATGCTATATGACCATTTGTTTTCCTTGGGGATTTTGGGGCTTGGAAATTTTTCAGATGAAGGTTGTGCAATGGCGAAAATCGGTAAAGTGGTTATATCCTCTAATGTCTGTATCGCGGATAGGGTAGTGGGAAGGTCAGTTTTTAAAACAGGCTCTTCGTTTTTGGGAATCTCATCTCCCGGATTCGCTTCAAAAGCATTTTCGTTTAAAATATTTTGATTTTGATGTGTAAAAGTCGTTTCAGATTTTTCAGGGGTTTTTGTTTGTTGAAAATTAGTTTTGCTAGTGCTGGTTGATGGAGTTTTCTGGTCGATTTTGTTCTCGGTAGCTGTTCTCGGGATTTCCGGTTGCAGGGCAGAGGCATCGTGAGAGGTTGTGGATTTATCGACTTCAGGTTTTTCAGTTTCCGGTGTTGTGAGTGTCAGGTTATTTGTCAGTTCTAAACCCGTATTGAGATGTTGAAAATAATAAAACATCGTTGCTGTTCCTGAAATAAAACCGATCATAAGAATGGCCGCGAGCAGCAGGTATCGCTTTTTCCCATTGTTTGCAACAACCTTTTGCGGCATTTCCCTGTCGAGTACCTTGCGCATTTCGTTCCAGGAGCGATCCCGGAACCGGTTGTCGATTTCCATATTTCTTTCTTTATCTTGCATATAATCTGAATTCATTATGTTGAGAGATCAGTTGTTTTAACCTTTTTCTTGCAGCCGACAAATGCCATTTGGAAGTGCCTTCGCTGATGTGTATCATTTTCGAGATTTCGCTATGTGAATATCCTTCGATGGCAAACAACCTGAACACTTCTTTGGTGGCTGGCGGCAACTGGTCAACCAATTTCAGCAGGTCTTCCTCATAAATATTGTTTAACGCGTATTCATTCACTGTGGAATCATGGTCTTCCAGCACGATGAACTGCAAATATCTCGAATGCTTTTTGTAATATTCCGAAAGGCTGTGATAGACCAGTTTCCGGATCCATCCTTCCAGCGAACCCTTGAAAGCGAAAGTGTCTAACTTTTTAAAAACCCGCAAAAACCCAATGTTGACGATCTCCATAGCCACTTCCCGGTCTTCGGTATATCGGATGCACATCGCGATCATGGTATCAAAATATTTGCGATATAAAATCTCCTGGCACTTCCGGTCATTGCGGATACAACCATCTACCAACTCCTGTTCCGTGTATTGTTTTTTTTGGGTTTTGAACATTTTAAAATGTTGAAACGGGTTCAATGTTTTTTAAACTTTCCTGCGTACAAAAGCGCTTTCCGGTTTAAAACGAACCTTCATAGTCACTTGCAATTTACGATTTGTACAAAAAGTCACTTTTCCTTTCGTCGGAATATGTAAAAAATCATTTTGTCGTATAGACTTCAATTGAGGCCGAAAAGGTTGGGTGAGATATAAGCGAAAAGTTGGTTTTCAAAAAATCGACCATTTGGCAAGGTTGTAAAACATTTTCAAAAAGGTGTGCGGCTAATAATTACTGTTTGGATCATAATATCTTCTGATGGCTTTGTTTTCAGTTATCATGTCGATGTATCGCACCGGATGCCTCCAAACCGAATCCATCAATTGAGTACCGTGGAAGCCATAAAATTCGGGGTATCTCTTTGCAAAAACTTTATAAACATCGTCTAATTCCTGCCCTGAAGAGATATACTCTGGAATTTTAAATTCTCCGGGTAACGGTTTTTCTACTTCATTGTTCATAAAAGTTTTTACTTCATCATAAGAATGAAAAGTAAAAGCCGAATTGGTTTGATTCGAATAATTTCCCGGTTGTTGTGTCGTTGCGGTTTCTTGTGAGGATCGCCCCCCACTGATTGAATTATACCCCCAAATTCCAAGCAGGATAATTACCACAATCAGCAGGGCGGTTCTAAAGGTCTCAAATTTCATAATCATAGATGTTAATCTTGTTCAATTGTAGGGTTTAAATATACTCTAAAAACCAACCGCTAATTTACGAGAATAAACTTCTCCTTCGATATGGATTTTCACAAAGTAAATCCCAGTTGGAAAACTCTTTGTTGAAAACTCAATGTTTTTCAAAGCGCCATTTTCATTAAGGTAAAAAACCTGGCTTCCATTTATATCGTAAACGTGAATATTTACTTCGGTTTCTTTTTCCAACCGGAGTTCCAAACTTGTCCACCCGGTGGTGGGATTGGGGAAAAACTCACCGACGATATTTGATTTGTCTGCTTTCGTTTGAATGACCACGATCTTTGAATACTTGAAAGCTCCGTCGAAGTCTTTTTGTTTGAGGCGGTAATAATATTTTTGGCCAGGCTCGATGGTTCTGTCTTCAAAAGCGTATTCCATGGTTTGGAAAGTATTGCCATTTCCATTGATCCAGGCAACCGGCTCAAAAGAGACCCCGTCGGTACACCTTTGCAGTTCAAAGCCTTCATTGTCAACTTCGGAGGCTGTTGCCCAGTTTAAAAGCACGGTTTCCGGGTTGGGTTGAGAAGCCTGGAAGCGTAACCATTCCACAGTCAGCGGAGCGAGGTTTTCGGTAATTGTGATTTTTTGATTTGCGGGAACGTTGTACTCAATATTTTCATTTCCGCTCAACCACTTGACTTTCAACGAATCAATAGTCGTAAATCCTCCCAGCCCGATCAGTTCCGTTGCTGAATTTTGAGCGAGGTAAGCAATTCCGCAGTGTTTATATCTCACATATACGTTTCCATCCAAATAGACTTCGATCCAACTGCCGATACCTTCACGGTTGCTTTCTACGCCGATCAGATCGACTTTGATCCAGTTGTTTGTTGTGATGGTATTGTTCTCCCACAGATGGAATTTGTTTTCCGCTCCACCGAACGGAGTAGCGTTATTCACCGCTATATCTGGCTTTCCGTCGTCGTTGAAATCGCCAATGGCGTTTGAAAAACTGTTCAGCGTATCTCCTTCCATTCCGAGCGCATTGGCTTCGATAAACACACCGTTTTCAATATCGTTTATAAATAGTTCGCTGGCAAAAGCCGCCCCGACGTGTTGTGTGCTGACATAAAGATCCAAGTCAAGGTCATTGTCAAAATCAAAGAAATTTCCTCCCCAGGTTACTTTGAACATTTCCACGCCCAGTTGCGCAGAAACTTCTGAAAAAGTTCCATCGCCGTTATTTCTCAGCATTTTATTACCTGGGTCCACAGCAAGCGTGTCCGTATTTGTGATATAAATATCTAAATATCCGTCATTGTCATAATCGCCCACCCCGACATTCATGGCATCAATGCCAAGATCGCTGTTTGATTGTGCGCTGACGTCAGAGAAGGTTCCATCCCCGTTATTTTTAAAAAGTGTATTTAACGAATAATACCTGTCCTGTGAATTATAAATATCCTGCCAGCCGTCATTGTTATAATCAAAAAATGCGGAACAGAATGTCAGGTTATTTCCATCTCCGGTTTGTGTAGTTGCAGTAACATCCGTAAATGTTCCATCCTGGTTGTTTCTAAAAAGGAAGTTGGGAGTGGGGTTGCCTGGCCATGTCCAGTTGGAAATATACAGGTCCAGCCAGCCGTCATTGTTGTAATCGCCAAAAACAGCTCCGTAGGTGGGGTCATTGAGTAATGGCAAACCGGCTGACTGGGTAACATCCGTAAATTGAAAATTTCCATCGTTTCTATATAAGCGGTTTGGAGTTTCATGATTAGTCACAAACAGATCCCGGTCACCATCATTGTCAAAATCCACCCAGAGGATTTGTTCATTTCTACCCAGGTTAGTAATTGGGGCTTGGATCAGCGTAAATCCATTTCCGTTATTTTGGTAAAAGAGGATATTCGATCCGGAACCGGTGGCGAAAGTCAAATCATCGAGTCCGTCATCATTAAAATCAACAAAACTTACCCCGGATCCTACTGGACAAAGACCACATCCTGTGTTTATGCCATTTGCGGCAGCAACTTCAGAAAACTGCTGTCCCTTTAAGGTCAGAACAATTGAAAATGATAAAAGTAAACTTATAAACCTTTTCATAATAGCATTTTTTTTTAATAGAAAATCTTGTTAGCAAAACCTCGATTTTTAACACATTAATACACGATCAATTTTTGAGTTCGTTCATTGTGTTCGGAAGTCATTTTTATAATATAAAAACCAGTCGGCAGGGTACTAATATCCATTGTAAATTTATTTGTGCGAATGTTTTCCATCCATTGTTGATCCCACCTCTTGCCTCGCGAATCAAAAATTTCAATTAGAAATTCATCCGGAGTTGTTGAGTATTCAATAAAAACTTCCTTTTGGCGAACCGGATTCGGGAAGACTTTAAAATTAAAATTTGAAAAATTCAAGGAAACGGATCGGATTTGGCTATACTCAAATTTTCCATCATAATCCACTTGTTTCAGGCGATAGTAATTTGTGTCCTCAAGAGGCTTTTCATCAACATAATGGTAGAAATGCTCTTCGGTGGCATTGGAAGCTGCTTTTATTTCAGCGATCCGCATAAAGTACATACCATTCCGGCTTCTTTCAATTTCAAAATGGCTGTTGTTGATTTCAGACAGCGTATGCCACTCCAATTTCACTTTGTCTTTTCCAAAGACGTTTGCTGTAAATTTCTCCAATTCGACAGGCAGTGGAACGAGTTCTTCAACCACGATTGTCTGGTCAACGCTGACATTATTGAGTGTTTGGACGATACCGGAAGGCCAGGTAATTTCAAGTTCTGAAACCATAGTATTGGCGCCCAGCCCGAACAAAGGATCTATGGCATCTCCACCTCCCAGGCTGGAGCCGCTCCTTGTTTCAAAGTATTGAACAGAATTATCGGCTGCGGTTAATTTTAGAAAAGCGCCGATCCCATCCCTGTTGCTTTGGGTTCCGATCAAACGGACTTTGAGGAAGTGATTCCCGTTATTATTATTGTTTCGTTTCAGTGCAACGGGTTCGCCGTAGTTTACGAGGAGTACATCGGGGTCGCCGTCGTTGTCGTAATCACCCACTACCGCAGTTCTTCCGCGAGACGGATCATTCATTGCCATTGCGACAGAAACATCGTCGAAATCAACCCCATTTGCATTGTTGTGGTACAGCATGTCTGGATGTGGATCGACATCGCCAGGGTAATGGTGAGAACCCAAGACCAAATAGAGATCCTGCCAGCCGTCAAGGTCGTAATCAAAAAAGCAGGTTCCCCATGAAAATTGCATATTTTCCTGACCATCTACGCCTGCAATTGCGCTAACATCAGTGAAAAACGCGGAGTTATTTTCAAATAACACACAAGGCCCTATGTTGGAATAATACAGATCCATCCAGCCATTTCTATCATAATCGGCTGCCGCAAGACCCATTCCGTTGCGGCAATCGTTGATGCCTATTTGAACGCTTACTTCTTCGAAATTCCAACTCAGTGTCGGATGTGTATCGCCTTTATTTTCAAAAACCTTGGTTGGAATATTACTTGGAGCAAGGCAATCATTGACAACAATAATATCCAGATCACCATCTTTGTCATAATCGACCCAGCCTCCGATAAATCCAAACCCTGCATTGTTTCCTCCACCGGAGATCAGTTCGGTGACGTCGGTAAATGTTTCATTTCCTTCATTACGAAAAAGTTTATCTGCTAAACTCGCGTTGGGTTGGACACAGAAAATCGGATTGTGATGAGAAACATACAAATCAAGAAAACCATCATTGTTGTAATCGCCCCATGAGGCAGTAGTTCCCCTGGAAAAATCGCTCACGTTAAAGCCCGCGGATATTGTTATGTCGGTGAAACTTGTTCCGTTGTTATTTCTAAACAATCTGTCAGGGCCTCCGTTTGCCAGGTAAATGTCTAAATAACCATCATTATTAAAATCGGCAACTGCTACACCTGCTCCATCGCCCAAAATATCTGCCACGCCCATTTCCACTGCAACATCCGTGAAAGTGCCGTCACCATTATTCCGGTATAATTTATTTGCACCCAGCCTCATGGTTATATAAAGATCAAGGTCTCCATCTCTGTCATAATCAAACCATGCAGCCCCTGTTCCAATGGCCATTATATCGCAGTGTAGATCGCCATCATGTTCGAGGACAATACCGGCATTGATACTTTCATCTGAAAAGGCTTGAGAATAGATAGTAGATGGCAGGTTAATCAAAAATAAAACAGTGATTAAAGATTTTGGTTGGAATGGAGGGGTATTCATAATATGGCGATTTAGTATGAATAATAATAGGACTTCTCAAGATCAGAACCTTAAATACTTTTCACACAACATACTTTTCACACCAGGTTGAATAGATTCAGAAAACTTCTTCTGCGGACTTAATTGGCAAATCTAAACTACGGAATTTAAATCTAAATTTTACAAAAAGCCCCGCTCAAATGAGCAGGGCTTTCTGTTTTACTGTTTTATTTAAAAACTCAATTCAAAACTCTTAATCCAGCAGGATCATCTTTCGGGTAGCGGTTTCGGTAT
>CAZKDA010000110.1:0-15598 GCA_964551455.1 uncultured Saprospiraceae bacterium | reverse complement strand
AATACCATAATA
Organism: uncultured Saprospiraceae bacterium; assembly: GCA_964551455.1. Lineage (GTDB taxonomy): Bacteria > Bacteroidota > Bacteroidia > Chitinophagales > Saprospiraceae > JAHDHW01. The sequence continues at coordinate 15,586 of CAZKDA010000110.1, read as the reverse complement.
CCATAATACCATAATACCATAATACCATGATAAAGAATGTAAGCGTAAAAGAGATCATGACGCGTGAATTGATCACCGTTGCACCACACGACAATATGGCCGTAGTGGATGAAATATTCAAAAAAAGCAATTTCCATCATCTGCCGGTCGTAGATGAAAATGGTAAAGTGGCAGGGCTGGTGAGCATGGCAGATTACAACAAACTGCTGAACACCTTTACCTTTTTCGCCAATGAAAAAAGCGAGGCTTACAACAAAGCCGTCATGCGTTCGATGCTGGTGGAAGACATCATGACCAAACACGTTGCCACGTTGCTGGAAGATTCCACAGTTTCGGTGGCTGCCGGCATTTTCAGCGAAAACCTCTTCCACGCTATCCCGATCGTCGATGCTGAGGGTATCCTCGTTGGCATCATCACTACCTTTGACCTGATAAATTATGCATACAACAAACCGATGGCGCTGATCTGATCGCGTTTGTGCAGTAATAATTATGTTTCAATGGTTTTCTTCCGGTAGCTGGTTGAAGTTTACCGGAAGTTTTTTTTGGCTCTGAAATGCTAATGAAATTTAATCTTGCCAGGTAGGGTATCAATTTAGATAAATGTGCATCGATCCCAGCGGGATCGAAGTACGTTGGAAAAATTTATAACCACCGTAAAACGACCTCATCGAGGTCGCACCTGTTTTCGACAGGCAGAGAAGCAATTACCGCCTTCTGTGTCTAATCCGGAAAATCGAGGCTGAGTACCGGGATATTGGCATGGTTGACAAGCGCTTCGACCGTACTCCCGGCAAATATTCTTTTGAGTGGATGCCTTTCGTGATTGGAAATGGTGATCAGATCTGCCTGGATTTCCTGGGAAAAGTTGCGGATGCCCTGATCAACGTTAAAATCCCTGTAAAAATGCAAATGGCACTTCAGCGGCCTGCTATGGTCCTTGAAGCCTTCCATAGCTGCCTTTGACAAGCCGAAAGGCTGGCCAAACCACCCGGAGGTATTGATCGTGAGGAGGTGGATTTCCGGCTGGTCGTTTTTGACAAATTCGATCATTTTATCAAAAACAGGCTTATCGCTGAGGTTGAATTCAGAGGCAAATACGACGTGTTTAAATTCAACTTTTTCCAGGGGTTCTTTCACTACAAGGACCGGAAGATGTACTTTTCTCACTACCTTTTGGGTATTAGAACCGATAAAGTATTCGTTCTTCCCGCTGGCTCCATACGAACCCATCACGATCATATCGATCTCTTTTTCACTGCAATATTGCTGAACGGCATCGGTCAGGCTTTTGTTAAAAACCTGCTGGCTAATGATCACCGTCGCGGTTTCCCCAAGGCTTTTCTTCAGGTTTTCCAATAGAAAATTGGCGTGGTTGACCTGCCGCGTGAAAGCGGCGTCCTCTTCTCCGGGAGTGTCATCGGTGGGAGAATTGCCACTTGCCGGAGCAGTACATGTGATGAGATGGAGGGCGGCATCATGCTTTTGAGCCAGCAAGGCTCCTGCTTTGGCAGCAAAGGCAGCACATGCGGAAAAATCGGTTGGAACCAGGATTCTTTTTATCATAGTGGTTCGTTTTGACAAAGATAAAAAAATGGAAACCTTTGAAACAAAGCTTCCATTTTTTTAAATCATTGAAATGTCAGCGCATTTCAGAATTCCTGAGAGATTGATTTTTCACCCCTGGCATTTTGTTCGGCGAGCGTCCATTCGTCCGTTTTTATGGTTTGCAACCAAAGGTCGCCAGACTTTCTGAACACCTGAACATTCAGGCCGTATTTTTCAGAAAACATTTTTTCGAAAGCGCCAACTTTCGTATTCTCATCGAACTTCAGATCTCCTTCGAGGTGTTTTGCCCGCACTTCTCCGATGGTTTTTTCACCATCAATCTGGAAACTGGCTTCGGAGCCTTCTCCTTCCTTGTGTTTTTTGGCGTAGAATTCAATCTTCAGATAAGGGAATTCCCGGCTGAATTCATCTTGGATTTCATTGATCTTTTTCTTATCGGTAATAGTCATGTCTTTTTGTTTTCAAAAATATGAATCAATAATTTTCAAATTGCTGACGAGTATCAGGGGCAGCTATGATTTTGGTCACTAAAGTAATAAAATATCCTGATTTTGACACGAATTAGCGCGAATTACACGAATTAAAACTTTACCATAATTTGTGAAATTTGTGTCGAAAAAAACTCTTCCGCTGAATAAGCAGAATGATCCAAAAGAATTATTTCAAAATACCCAGATGCAATATCCTTCCGCCGCTCTGGTTGATCGGGCTGGTGCTTTTGCCGATGACGATGCCGCTTTCCGGCGCAAAATATTGTTTGATCACATCGCCGAAAATATTGCGGAGCGTGGCGATCAATTGACCTTTTTTCACCATGTCTGCTACGGCGGGATGCACATTCAGTATTCCGCCCTGGTCGGTGTATATCCAATAAGAAGTCTTGCAGATCACGGCAGGTTGTTCGGGCTGTTCGATCTCGCCTTCGGTCATATCGAGGTATTGCAAAACATTGTGGATGCCAGCCAGTCCGGAACGGATCATTCCTTTTTGAAACCGGTTGGGGTCGCCGACTTCAACGGTGATCGCGGCGATGCCCAGATCCTCTGCGGCGCCTCTCAGCGTTCCATCATTCGGAGGATTGTGAACGATGATCTGGGCATTTTGGAGGAGCGCCATTGTTCGTGTGCTTTTGATTTCCATATCAGCGCGGATGTAATAAGAATTGACCCTTCCAAAGCTGGCCGTATGCAGGTCGATGAGGTAGTCGAAGTTTTTAACGATAGCATGGAAAACGCGGTAAGCGTACACCTGGCTGACGTTGCCTTCCTCTTTTCCAGGCATGATGTGGTTGAGGTCGGTGCCATCGATAAACCTTCTTTTCTTGCGAACCAAAGACGGCACATTCAGCACAGGGATACCAATGATGTTGCCTTTCAGTTTTTTGACGTCTATTTCTCTGAACAGACGCTGGATCACGGGTATCCCGTTGAGTTCGTTGCCGTGCAGGGCTGCGGTCAGGCCGAGGGTGATCCCGGCTTTTTTACCACGCGCAACGATGACCGGCACATAAATGGGCATGCCCATCCCATCGGTAGCGATATGCAACAGGAATTTGGATATTTTGCCTTTCGGCACTTTTTTGATATTCAATTCCTTGATGATAATTCCTTCGGCATCAGAGAGTAGTTTTGGCATCTCCATATATTATGATGTGGTAATGTGCTAATGTGCTAATGTGCTAATTTGTTGATACCGCCGCTGGCGTCACACGTTTGTTGATTTGAAGTGTCTGGTGTATGAAGTCCCGACCTTGTCGGGATCTACTCCCGCTAAACCAGCGGGATTCGATCTGAAATCTAACATCTAACACTTGTGTTTCCAATATATTCCCATAACAAGTTAGCGATGGTTTTTACAACGGGCTTTCCTGCTAATGCCCCGATTTGCGGTAAGCCTCCGATGCTCAAAGTATTGATCTCGGAGAGCTTTCGTTTTCCGTCATCGCCCAACAGGGTATCGAAGCCGAAAAGAATGATCCCTTTTTCAAATAAAACCTCGCTGATGTGTTGCGCTATTTTCTTTTCATTGTCGTCGGGATAGGCGATGCTGGCGCTGCCACCCTGTGCAACGTTACACAGCCATGAGTTTTTCGCGGGGTAGCGAAGCGAAGCGCCGAGCACTTCTTTGTTGCAAACGATGATGCGCTTGTCGCCGGCCTGTACATTTTTCAGGTATTTCATGCCTAAAAACTCAATGGGTTTGCCCTTCAGCTTTTCTTTGAAAGCGGAAAATGGAATTTCAACATCGCCTTCCCAAGCGGTTTCTCCGTCAATTTTTACGATCCCGGCGCCGCCATAGCTCCTCAGGGGTTTGAGCACTATCGCGAATTGGCTTTTGAACGATTCGATCTCAGCGACCGACCGGATCAGGCGGCTCGGCGGCGTAAATTTAGGAAAGTTCAAGAGAAAAGATTTGTTGCTCGTTTCAATGATCCCGGAAGGCCGATTAACGATGGCTTTTTCAGGAAAGATTTTCATGAGAAATCGCAAAAAATCATCGCTCACCGGATGTGGCAGCCGCATCAATATGGTATCATAATCCGAAAGATCGGCTTCTGACAGGTTTTGTGTAAAACAGGAGCCATCCTGCCGAAATTCAAACGTAGAACCAACACGGCTTACAAATACCTTCTGTTCGGAAAGTTCATAAAAAAACGGATGGTTTTGAGAAATGCCGCGGCTGGCAACATCGATACTTTTGCAAAAGGGATGTGCTTTCAATTCGTTTACCAAAGCGTAAATCGAATTTTCGCTACTATGACCGCTGTGATCGGTGAGCACCAGCATGTTGAAATTATCCATCAACAAAAGTTTAAACAAGCTATTAAATCAAAATTTCATCGAGCAGGGATTGGTCATTGTTAAGTGATTTGAAAAGCCGCATTCTGAATCTGCCCTGTGCATTGACCAAAGTGCCCGCGATCTTGTCGATAGCTACCATCGACAAAACCGTCTGGATATATGCTTCGATGAGGTCATCCAGCCCTATGCCCAGCTTGTTGAAATCGCGGCGATCCATCAATACGAGCCTTGTGGTATCGCTGTTCCAGGTGCCATCCGGGTTTTTAAAAGAGAGGTTGGTGCCGAGCATTTTCCAGGAGTCAGTTGAGTTGTCGATTTCGTTGAGCAACGGGAATTCGGCACGGCGGGCATATACGCACAGCGGCCGGATGCCATTTTCGGTAGCGCTGACCATCATCCTGATGTCAGCGACATAAGTCTCACCTTTTGCATTGGGAATAGTGCCGACGTGGAAAAGCTTTCCTGACTTTGTGGTGGAACTCCAGTTGTAATTGCCGATCAGGCTCTGAACGATAAACTGGTCGTATTCAAATTCCATGTCCATGAAATGATCGAGTTCTTCTTTGTTGACAATGGTAAAGACGCCTTGCCCAGCGTTGCTGTATGGCACCTTGATGACGGCCTGCCCGCCCATTTTTTTCAACCAGAGAGGAACCTCGTTTTTGCTTACCCCCCAGATGGTTTCGGGAGTGTTGATAAACAAGCCGCTTTCTTTTAGTTCGGCATTGAAAATATCATAAGCTTTTGAAGCGATCATTTTATTCCTGCCGCCACTGAGGCAGGCGATCGTGGGGTTGAGGATGGTGGTTTTGGTGTGCAGGGGCAGGCGGTTCCAGGGTTTTTGTGTAAGATAGCGAAATGCCGCGCGGATCGGATGCCACTCGTTGTTTTCAGCCCTCACCTGCATAACTCCGCTGTCGAAACGCACTGGCGGGTTTTTATCGTTGTTGAAAAAAGGAACGAAAAAGACCGGTTCGTTGAAAACATCGGCGATCACTGCGGCATAACCGCCGGCTTCCATGTGGTTTTTGTCGAAGATCACAGCAAGGCCTCCCTTGATGTTATTCCGCTTTTTTTTCACATAAGGTTTGAACGTTCTTTCAATCAGCCAGCGATAGCTTCCCTGTTCTTTGTTGTCGTCGAGCAGGGGCATTGATTTTTGCCCTGAAGGGCACGAGTTGTTTTCAATGACGACCATTTGCCTTTTTCCGTTGGCATTGGTGACGTTGAGGAGATCAGCGCCACCCCAAAGGAAATACTTTGACGGATGGTTGATCAATTCTTTCAACGCAACCGGATTTACCTTTGGATGCAGGTGGCAATAGCGGGTGATGATCCGGTTTTGCTCCAGGTTCAGGAAGAAGTTGATCATCGGGTGAATAGTCGCATTCAGCGCTTTTGGATACCAATGTTCGTGCGCTTCAAACTCCCCGGGGTTAATGATTTTTGCTTTATTTAAAGTCACTGTTGACATGTTGAATTTTGTTGATCGGAATGCTTTTGTGATGCGCGCTACATCTATTGTATCTCTTGGATAGAAATTTTTTGGATGATTTCAGAATTTATTCAGAATCAAGGATATAAATTGCCGCAAAGATAATAACGCAAGTTTATAGTAATCATTAAAATTTAAAAATAAAAATGCCGATACTCAACAAATTCCGGTTGCGATCCCCTGTTCAAGAATTTGAAAATTACCTGGGAGAAGAGATGAATACCTTCGCCGGGTTTTATAACGAAGAGTCGTTGGTACAGAAGGAAAAAGAAACAACCATCGCCATTGAAAACCCCGCAATGCCTCAAGACGTTTCTCCAGCGCCACAGAGCAGACTGTCAGGTTTTTGGTCGAAAATAAAAGCTTTTTTCAATAGTTTCATAACCAGCCTTTTCTCCGGAAATAATACAAAGACCCTCCGATAATAAAAACGATCACACCCCAAAATACATAATAGCTGTATTGCCAATGCAATTCCGGAATGTGGTCGAAGTTCATCCCGTAAACACCGGCCAGGAAGGAAAGCGGGATAAAAATCGTAGCGATGATCGTGAGCATTTGCATCACGCTGTTCATCTTGTAGCTCAGCTCCGAAAGGTACAGATCCTGAAGGCCGGAAAGCGTATCGCGGTAGTTTTCAACCATATCCATGATCTGGATGATATGATCGTGCAAATCCCGCAAAAACAACTTGGATGATTCGTCGATCAGGTCATGCTCCGCCTTTGAAAACCTCGAAATGGCTTCCCGCAAAGGATTGACACTTTTCCGCACCGTGAGCAATTCTCGTTTGAGCTGGTGGATCGAAGATTTTACCTGCATTCCGGGATTAGTCAGCACCTCATCCTCAATCCTGTCGATCTCTTCTTCCACTTTGTCCAGCACATCAAAATAATAATCCACGATATTGTCAATCAGGGCATAGGCGAGGTAATCAGCGCCCCGGCTCCTGATCTTCCCTCGTCCGCTGGTGATCCGCGTTCTGACCCCTTCGAAAAGGTCGGTTTTGTCTTCCTGAAATGAGATCAGCAGCTTGTTAGAAAAATAAATGGCCACCTGTTCTGTATGGATAGCTAAAGCAGATTGGTCGAACGAAAGTGCCCTGACGACCAGAAATATCCCGTTTTCATATTCTTCCAGCTTGGGTCGCTGATTAGTTTCCAACACGTCTTCCAGCACAAGGGGGTGGATTTGAAAAGCGGCGCCGATCTTTTCCACCAGCGTCACATCGTGTACGCCCCTGATGTCGTACCAAACCATTTCATCATTGGCCGGGCTTTTAAAAGTGTGATCGGGCGTGATGTTTTGCTCCTGGATATTGTCAGGAGAATAGCGCTTCAACGTGATATTGGTCTGCTGGACTTTCTGTTTTCCAGTAAAGATCAGGCTACCTGGAGAAAGCCCGGTCTTTTTTACTTTTTTGAATTTCTGCTTGGGCATCAAAGATCAGTTTAGTAACGATTAAAAAATTGGTTCGAAACACTCCTTGTTTTTGGACAAAAACTCAAATTTCGGTAAAAGTTTTATAGTCATCCGTATTATAACTAAAGGGGCACGAATTCGTTTTTCATTCGTGAATTAGTGGCTTTTTTTTAAATTTAAATCAAAATGTCGATTTAATCCTTTTCAATGATACTTATCAATCAAAACATAGAAAAATTGCCTCCGGCAAGGTATGCACCAACCCGGCGGATTTCAAAGATAAAAATGAATGCCGGAATAGCCTGAAAGCCGAAAAGCTTATTTGGAGAATTGACAAAATCTTCAAAATTTCTTCAGATTTGCGTTAATAAATTGCACTATTTTTTTAAATAAAGCCAAACAAACATGGAGGAAAATGTAAAGGCAAGATACAGTGATGCCGAGTTGATGGAGTTCAAAAAATTGATAGAAGAAAAACTGGAGATCGCAAAAAAAGAATTTGAATTTACCAATGCGCAAATTTCGGAATTGAATGGCAACAACAGCGACAGAGATGGCGGCGATCTTTTGGACGACAGCAATAAACAAGCGGAACTGGAAATGCTCAACAGCATGCTGTTCCGCCAAAAGCAGTTCATCCGAAACCTCGAAAATGCTTTACACCGGATCCGTAACAAAACCTATGGGATATGTACGGTCACCGGACAATTGATCGATAAAAAAAGACTCATGCTGGTGCCACATGCAACGAAGAGTATCGAAGGGAAAAGCGCTGAAAATTCTCCAAAAAGCAACTACGGAAATAAAACCGGCGCTTCGAAAAAAATCCAGCCCGGAACGCAAAACACAAACTCCGGGAACAAAACCGAAGGGTCAGTCTCTGATGGTTGGGATGAAGATGACACCTGGAATAACAACTCCTTCGATGATTTCGATACGCCAAAATTCAATCCCCAGGATAAAAAACAGGATTTCGATTTCGATGACCAAGATTAACTTATATCTTTTCTAATACAAACTAATTTTAAATTATTTATCAAGGTATTAAGCGCCATGTCCTTCCTTCTGCTTAATACCTTTTTTATTCCTTTTCAAACTCTTCCAGGTTGTGGTGGCGGTCTCCCCCGATGCTGTAATAGTTGTTTTCTTCATCTTCACTTCCAACAGCTTCATTCTCATCATCCAACTCATCTCCCGGAACGTCCAGATCGCTTCCGCTGACATCTTCTTCAAAGTCCTTTTCGTTCCAGCTTTCTGCATTCGGATTGGGTTCTTTGGTTTTGGAAGGATTATCGGGATCGATATTTTTCAAAATTTTTATTTTGTCCTTTTTCATAATTACAATTTGCTTTGGTGAAAAAATGATATTCTTATACTGCTTTTCTCCACTCTTCGCTTTCTTTCATTTTTACAATTTTTTGCGCGGGTTTTTCAACTGCTATTCTCTTTTCAGTTTTTATGCTTACTCCAAGAATAAAGCTAATCGCTAAAGTAAAACCCCAAAAGGCTGCCAACGTGAATTGACCAAGGAACCCCAAGATAACTGTTCCGGCCATCATTAGATAAAATCGTTCAGTAGCGCCTCCTATACTTAAATCGAACATTTTGAATTTTAACATGGCTCATTGTTTTTGATTAATAAATTGCTTTTGTTTCAAATTTAAAAGCGACAATCCAACAGTGTATTGATATTCATCAGACAGCGTGGTGATTTTCATCAAACTTACAACAGTTGCGTCCTTAATAATACCATTGCAATTGCTTCACCAATGAGCCTTATGAATGATAACCCAAATGATCGAAGTTTGGGCTTTCATCAGCATAATCATTTCCATTTTTTATTAGATTTGTAATGGTGATCCCTGAAAAAAGCAGATTGCGAAATAGTTTAAAATGGCAGGCTTTCGCGATAATTTAGATGTAGGGGAACAATTTATTATTTTCCGGGAACACCTTTTTCACCGCGATTTGAAATACTTTGCTATATGAAGTTATTGATCGTCGAAGACGAAACCGAACTGAGGAATATCATCTATAAATATTTGCAAAAGGAAGGCTACGTTTGCGAAGTAGCGCCTGATTTTGCCGAAGCTTTTAAAAAGATCAACAACTTTGATTACGATTGCGTTTTGATCGATCTGAAGCTGCCCAAAGGCGATGGCCTGAGCCTCGTTCGAATGCTTCGCGAGGATGAATCGGATTCCGGCATCATCATCATTTCGGCCAGCAATTCGCTCGAAGACCGGATCAAAGGTCTGGAAGAAGGTGCCGATGATTACCTGGCAAAACCCTTCAACCTCAGTGAGTTGAACGCAAGGATCAAAGCCGTAGTCCGCCGCAAAACCAACCAGCTCAGCAAGGAGATCGTGATGGGAGATATGCGCATCAATTTTGACGAACGAACTGTGAAGATCAATAACATCGCTTTAAGTCTCACCAAAAAGGAGTACGATATCCTCATCTTCCTGGTTCGCAACAAAAACAGAATAGTTACAAAAGATTCCATCGCCGAGTACCTCTGGGGTGATTATATGGATGAAGCGGTTTCGTTTGATTTTATTTACGCTCATGTAAAGAATTTGCGCAAAAAACTGGCTGAAAATGACTGTGGCAATTATCTGAAAACCATTTACGGGATAGGCTATAAATTTGAAGTGAATTGATACCCAGAAAATTTGCATACCTGCTTTTTTCGACATTTGTTCTACTGCTTTTTACAGTATTGCTTTTAATCCTCCAAAGTCAAGCTGTGCTTTCTTTCATCAATGTATTTTTATTGATCTTTTTCAGTACGGCCTTACAAGGCGCAGGCTTTTGGTGGATCAACCGGGTTTACAATATCAGGCTTCGCAACCAGCTTTATAAAACTTTACAGATCCTCGAAAAATTTGACCTTGATGAGCCGGTGGATGTTGTTTTTGAAAAATCGCCCATTACCGTTTTTAATGAGTTGAATGAATATTTGTTCGAACTGATCCGGCGGATCAGGGACAATTACCAGGCTCAGAAACAGTTCACCGAAAATGCATCCCATGAGTTGCAAACGCCGCTCGCCATCATCAAGGGCAATTCTGAACTGCTGCTACAGTCTGACAAATTGGGAAAAAAGGATCTGGAAGCCCTGGCCGCGATCATCGCCAACGCCAATCGCCTCTCAAAGCTCAACACTGCCCTAATCCTGCTTTCCAAGATCGAACACCAGCAGTTTGTCGATAAAGAAAACGTAGCCATTGAAGAGGTGGTAACCGAGGTGTTGGAAAATTTTAATGACGTAATCGAACTCCGCGAAATACAGGTCAAAAGATCAAAGCCCGAACCGATCCGCTTTGAAATGAGCGCCACCCTGGCGGAAATTGCCATTGCCAACCTCCTACAGAACGCCATCCGCCACAATTATGAAAAGGGGTTCATTGAGATTTCCCAGCAAAGCAAAACCCTGCGAATTTCAAATCCCGGAAAACCGCTCTCTCAGCCCGGATCAGCGCTTTTCAATCGCTTCAAACGCGAATCGGCTGTCGAAGAATCTTTAGGGCTTGGGCTTTCCATTGTCCATCGTATATGCAAATCATACCGCATCGGCATCGACTATTCTTTTGAAAATGGCTTGCACTCCCTGAGTATGACTTTCCCAACTTCTCCGCCTGCCCAGCACTAACGAACGATCCTGAAATCATCAAAATAGGCAAGCGGCTTCTCGTTCACATCAATGGATCGGACTTTCGCTAAAGGAGGGCCTTCCTGGCACCAGGCAATAAACTCATCCAGCGATATTCTGCTTCCTTCGGCTTCGATATATACGGTACCGTCGGGCTGGTTTTTTACATACCCTTTGATGTTCAGTTGCTCAGCTTTTTTACGGGTGTTGTCCCGAAACCAAACGTCCTGTACCTTTCCGCTAACGATGATCTGACGGCCAAAAATTTCATTTTTCATTTCAGTACTTTTTTTATTACAAAATCACAAGGATACCTGGATCAGTTCATTCACTGCTGTTATCCTGTGCGTTTCAATATGTTGATTTTTTTCTATATTGCAAAGGTTATAACCGGCCTTCATTTTTAAAAAATCATTCGTTACTAAAATAATCTTATAACCGGTTAATTACAGTTTTATAGCTTTACAAAAAATCAAAGAATGAGCAAGCTCAAGGTAACTAGCGGAAAAGGAGAACTGGTGCTTCACAAAAGCAAAAACCTCGTTGGCCTGAAAACCAAAAAGATCAAAGACCTTTCTAAGACCCAGTTCGTAAAAGAAGAGTTGTACCAGAATCTCGGAGGTTTTCAAATCGTAGATCTTGAAAAAGAAGGAAAGACGGTCGATGACAAGCTGGACGAAGTTCGCGCCAAGCGTGAAGTCGAAGTTGGCACCCATGTTTATTATGCCGAAGGGAGCAACCGCCCGCTGGTGCCCACCGGGGAAATTTATATCATTTTCAACGAAGGTGTGAGCGAAGGAGAACAACAGCTCGCGCTCGACGAATTTCATCTCGAAGTGGTAGAGCGCCGCGATGGAAACAAACTGGTGGCACGTGTTACCAAAAAGTCGCCAAACCCGCTCAAAGTGGCTGCACAGATGCAACAAACCTCCTTAGTAAAGCTGGCAGAACCCGATATCGACACTTTTGTAGATGAATACGAATTTTCCAAACCTGCCGACTCACTGCTGGAACATCAGTGGCATCTTCAGAATCTGGGGAAAGTGCCGGATGTCAATTGGCCATTGAAAAAGGGAGCCGATTCAAAAGTTGTGGATGCCTGGTCAAGGATCGGCAACACTGGCTCAAATAAAATCGTAGTCGCCGTCATTGACAACGGATTTGACCTGACGCATCCCGACCTGAAAGATAAAGTTTTCAAACCATTCGACCTTTGGAGTCAGTCATCGGTTTTGACACAAGGAGACCCGCGATTCACGCATGGAACGCCCTGTGCCAGCCTGGCCCTGGCGGCTTCCAATGGTTTAGGCATGGTCGGCGTAGCTCCGCAGGCCAAATTTATGGCGGTGAGCGGCACATCGTTCAGCCTCCGGGCAACCGAACAAATGTTTGATTATTGTATCGACAACGGAGCCGATGTGATCAGTTGTAGCTGGGGCACTACCGATCCCGCATTCAATCTAAACCCCATGAAAGAACAGGCGATTGCCAAAGCTGCCCGCCAGGGCCGCAAAGGAAAGGGATGCGTGATCATCTATGCAGTCGGGAACGATGACCTCGACTTCGTTAGTTTCTATTCGGCTCATCCGGATGTCATAGCGGTAGCTGCCAGCACCAGCCGCGACGAACACGCTACCTATTCCAATCGCGGAAGGGAAGTGACGGTTTGTGCCCCTTCCAATGGTGATTGGCCGGTCATTGCAGCAAGGGCATGGTGGGATGAAGGTGTGCCTTCAGAAACCGGAGAATTCCGGTTTTGGCGCGACGGAAAGTCAAGAGGCAACCGATACAAACATTTCGGAGGAACATCGGCAGCCTGCCCGCTGGTAGCCGGGGTCTGTGCCCTGATGCTTTCCGCAAACCCAGATCTCACTGCAAAGCAGGTCAAAGAGATCCTGATCAAAACCGCAGATAAGATTGGCTCACCTTCGGAATACGTAAACGGACACTCCCTGAAATATGGCTATGGCCGTGTCAATGCCGACAAAGCAGTGGCAGAGGCGATCAGGCTCCGCGATGGCGCGGCAGCTGCAAAACCCGAAGTTGCCGCTACGGTCGGCACCGGTCGCGGTTTGTTTCATTTCAGTGTAAAAAGGCAGGAACCCAAGGGCTATGGCGTGCAGATCGGTGCATTCGCCGAATACGGGAATGTGTTGATCCAGGTGGAAAAGCTGGAGCGAATGTTCAAGGTTCCGGTTATTGTCAACATCAATGAACTGGATGGCAAGACCGTTTACAAAGTGGTTGTCGGCGCCTTCGATAAAATTGCCGATGCCAGGACGCTGAACACCACCATGATCGCACAAGGAATCAATGGTTTTGTAAGGAATTTGAAGGATTTGGAATGACGGAAAGCGTTATGAGTTAAGGGCTATAAGTTATGGATGTTTATTTCATTACTCATAGCTCATAACCTATAGCCCTTAGCCTTTCAATACGTCGCATCCGAATTCCAGCCGTCGTTGTTTTGTTCTTTTTCGCGGCGGCGTTCTTCTTTTGTTTTATCAAAAATATCTCGTGGTAAAAAATAGGATGCCGGATCGGTATCTTCCTCCGGGAGCAGTTCCTCCTCATCGGGTTCCAGTTCTTCTTTGTAATAATATGCCGTGAAGATCCCTGCCAGCGCGCCGCAGAGGTGGCTTTCCCATGAAATGCCTTCTTCCATGGGGAATATCCCCGCCAGCATCCCGCTGTACAAGAGGAACACAATGAGCGCCAGCACGATTGATCTGACATTGCGTCGGAAAAAGCTGTTGCTCATCACAAAAGTTACCAGCCCGAACACCACGCCGCTCAGCCCGATATGGTACCGCTGGCGGGCTATAAGCCATACCGCAGCTCCTGTCAGAATGTAGATCAGGAAAAAACTGTTGATCGCTACTTTGCGGTAAAAAAAGAGGGTCATGGTGCCCAGCACGAAAAACGGGATGCTGTTGTTGGTCAGGTGTGAAAAATCGCCGTGAACCAGCGGAGCGGAAAAGATGCCCGTCAGCCCCGACCATGTTCGCGGGAAAACGCCCAGGTAGCCGAAATCAATGGAAAAAATGAATTGAAAAATATGGATCAGCCAAATTCCCGCCAGGAATGCCAGCGGCAATTTCATGCTTTCTATCAATTGGTTGGTCTGCTCTTTCATGGATATGTTGAAGATAAGGATTTACCATATAACAATATAACATTCTGCAAGTTTTCCGGTGGAGGGAGTGGATGAATTCCATTGATCCAAAGCTTATCGTGTAAAAGCTGTAATTAATTAACAAATCGGTAATTTTTCTCAAAAAATTGAAACCCAGCGATTTACAAAATTTTTCACGCAAAGGCGCAAAAGACGCAAAGGATATTAATTCAGAGCTTTGCGTTCTCGGCGCCTTTGCGTGAAAAACAATTACCGGAGTTCAGTCAATGAACATCGGGGTTAAAAAGCTTTTGAAAACTATGTGTTACAATGAATTCCATTTTTCATGGTTATTTCAACTTTTCAATATCTTTTAATACGTCATCCAATCCTAAAGTCGAAATTGGTATTTTATTTTCAGATAGCATGGTCTCGAATTGCAATCGTGATAATTCAGCTATTTGAGCTGCTTTACCGATTGTGACTTTATGCTGAATATACAATTGAAGCGCTAAAGATAATTTTATCCTTTTCTTTAATTCAGTTTCCGATTCGTTTAGCGTCAACAGGATATCTGAAGGAAGGTCGATATTTATTGTTTGAACATTCATAATCTATTTTTTACTCAATTTAAACGCTTTTTATAAATACTTCGTTCTTTTGCCTATTCTTTCCAGGTGCAAAGCAGGAGGTTTTCCAACGTATATTTATTCTTGAACATTTCCTAATCAAACCTCAACCCAAGCAATAAACCGATCCCAAATGTATCGGTATTGCTGAAAAGTGCAGAAGTTGGCAGCGCATAAAATCCTTTGAAACCTACCAATCCGATCGAGTTGAACAAATTGAATTCGTAACCAAAAGACAATGACAGCGGAAGGATGGTATTTTTAAAATTGAATAAGCCGATGCCGGTCTCTCTTCTTTTCGTTACTTCCCTTTCACCGTTTTCTTTGGTGGTAATAGTTTTGGTCAAACCACCCGAATAAAACGCCAAACCAATCTCAGGTGAAATGAACAAACGTTTTATAAGAATCCTGGTCCCTAAATTCACTGCGATAAAATTGGAGTTTATTATATGCTTTGTACTGACAATATCTATGGAACCAGGGTAATTTACAAGCGTATCGGCATCTCTGGAATAAATATACCCTGTATTTAAAAATCCAACGCCCGGAACAATGCTGAATTTTTCGGAAAGCGGTATGTCGGCTTTTACAAAAATATTATGGCTGAGCTTCCCGCTCGTATTGCCCTCAAGAAATTCAACATCCATTTTAGAAAAGTTCGACGAATACTCTATCAGGTAACTGGCCCACCTTTCCTGTGAAAACAAACTACCCGAAAATAGCAAAAACAACAGGAACAGGAATATGCTTTTCGCTTTGCTCATTGGAAGTGAAGTTTTTAGCTTTAAAAGTTGAAACCGTTTATCCCGTTTTTTTGAGAAAAAGCGGGGTCAGCCATTTTTTGATTTGCTGAATAGTTACTCTTTGGTTTCATTCATTACGCTGACACCGGCATAATCG
>CAZKDA010000109.1:0-15709 GCA_964551455.1 uncultured Saprospiraceae bacterium | reverse complement strand
CTCACCGGTTCGGTGATGAACCCCCTGACCGGCTTCTTCGATTACAAAACTTTCAGGTTAGACGCCGGCCTGAACATCGTTTGGGAGAAAACCTTTGCGGGCGATGCCGAAAAGGACGACATGGCACGGGCGGTGGGCGTCGATGGCTCCGGCAATGTGTATGTCAGCGGATTCAGTTACAATGGCAACGGAGACAAGGACATCGTCACTATCAAATACAATTCCTCCGGCGTAGAACAGTGGACAAAAAAATACGACGCCTTATCCGATGACGAAGCCTGGGACCTGGTGATCGATGATGAAGACAACATTTTCATCACCGGATATACCACCCACCTGGGCAAACAGGACTTCTTCACGCTGATGTACGACAGCGCCGGCGAAGCATTGTGGAAAGCCCGCCACAACGGCATTCACAACAAAAACGACGTGGCCAAAAACATCAGACTCGACGGTGATGGCAACCTGCTGGTTTCCGGCCTGAGTGAGACAAGCGCCGCCACCACTTTTCTGACCGTCAAATACGTCCGCCACGAAACCGTTATCCCACCCGATGAAGAGCCATTGTCAACGGCTTTCTATTACGTCGAAAACCGCGGACAAGTGGTGGACACTGAACAGGATCAGGTGGAAGGACTGAAATTTTACAATACCAAAAATTCGCCATCCCTCTACTTTTTTGATGACAAGATCAGTTTGGTATTAGCACAAATCGATACATCAACCACAACACAGGATACCACTCACCGCGTGGATATGGGACTTGCCAGAGGTGAACGCAGCACCAGGGTAATGCCGATGGATAAAAGGCAGGAATATTATAACTTTTACTTAGGCCATATCCCGGAAGGTCGGGAGCAGGTGCCGCTGTACGAAAGGCTGATCTACCCCGATGTATTCGAAGGCATCGACCTGATGATGGCCAGCAACGGCGCAGGAGCAAAATATTACTTTATTTGCAAACCCGGCTCCGACCCCGATGATATTGTGCTGGAGTTCAGCGGGCAATCCGGTCTGAGTACCTCCGGCGGCGATCTCATCATCGGCACCGTTTTGCAGGATATTGTGCTGCCGGAACCCGTGGCTTACCAGATCGACGGTAACGGCGATCCGGTTTCGGTGGCATGGACGCCGGCTTATTCGATTGATGGCGATGAGGTGTCGATAAGTACGGGGACTTTTAATCCGGGGTTGAGTTTGGTGGTGATGGTGGGGGAGGAAGATAATTCCATTATTAATGATGTTGATGGAAACCTGGAATGGAGTGCCTGGCTGGGTGGAGATAATAGTGGAGGATTTGGAGACGATATTGGTATGGACGTCAAAGTTGACGGATCAGGAAATCCACATGTTTTAGGATCAACTGCCAGTGCAACATTCCCTACAACTGTTGGTGCGTTACAAGAGAATTGGGCAAAGCATTGGGATGTCTTTTTGACAAAATTTAATACAGAAGCTAAAATAATCTGGTCAACCTATTATGGAGGATATGGAGATGATAATAATGTTGGTGATGATCGAGGTGTCGCATTACACACAAGTAATGATGGAACAGTTTATTTTGCAGGAATTACAGAAAGCCCGGATTTTCCTATAGGAGATGACCCTATGGCACCTGAACAATATAAACAAGATTTTTTTGGTGGAGAACGCGATGGTTACATTGTTCAACTAAATAGCAACGGACAAAGATTATGGGCAACTTTTTTTGGAGGGTTCACAAGAGAAGGTATTTACCAAATTACTGAAGATGGTTTAGGTAATATAATGATAGCTGGAATTTTATGGCCAGCTACAGCTGATCCTTGGAATCCTGTTCCAACTGTTTATGGCGAGCCTGAATGTGATGAGCCTACTGAAAATGATGGTTTTCCAGGGTGCGACTCCGGAGGTTTTTTTGACGATATAGCTGCTGAGCCTGATTATTATAGTACAATGGGCTTTATATCAAAATTTAACAACAATAAAGAGTTAGTCTGGAGTACTGTTTTTGGAGGATATCATGAAACTTGGATTTTAGATTTGCTAGTTGATATTGGAGATAACTCATTCTATATCACTGGTCATACAAATTCTTTCATAATAGGTGATAATTCAACAACCTCACCTTGTGATGCTTCTTCAAATGATGGTTTTACCCTTTGTGATCTCGGTGGAGATAGTTATTTTCAAGATAACGTAAATACTTTCGAATCGCCAAAAATGGCATTCATTGCTAAATTTAATACAGATAATGAATTATTATGGTCAACTTATTTCGGGAGTATTGGTGAAACAAATGAAGGGCATAAGTTAGCAATCAACTCGGTAGGAGATTTATATTTGGTGGGGATGTCGAGGACTTCAGCATCTTTGCCAAATGTTCAATGTGCCCCTCCAACTAATGGTGGCTTCCCATTATGCGATTCTAATCCAGGTAGTTCCGCCGATTATTATGTAGATAAAGATGGTATTAATGCAGGTGCTGATTTATTTATATCGAGGTTTGATACAAATAAAGAGCTTATTTGGTCTACTTTTATGGGAGGTGATGGAAGCGAGCAATATCCATACAGTTTCACAAATGATGGAACTGTAGATATTGAAATTGACGAATCGGATAATGTGTATATACTTGGTAACAGCGAAAAGTCATCTGGGGATAATCTTCCCACTAAAGCATTTTATGATTTTTATGATGAGGAACATAGTGGACCAACCGGTACTTACGATGTGACAATTACCTCCTTTAATGCTAATAATGAACAGTTATGGATGACTTTTTATGGAGGTTCCGGTTCAACAGATTTTTTGAGTTTAGATAAAGGGCATGAATTTGATATAGACCATGTAAACAAAAAACTATATGTTACCGGATATACAAATAGTGCTTCTTTTCCAAAAATCTGTCCAAGCAGTGATCCACAAAATGATGGAACACATTGCCCCGCTTCGATTGCTAACTCAGGTCATGCCGATGCTTATATTGGAAGGTTTAGACTGGATTATACAACAAACACTAATGAAGTTAATAAGATAAAACCCCAAAACCTTTTAATTTATCCAAATCCCTCTAATGAGGAAATCAATATAATCCTTAGCGGAACTGGATATCAAAATACCAGAATTCAAATTTTTAATTCGTTAGGTTTGCTTTTTCACGATATTGTAATCCCACAATATTATTCTGCCGATCATTTTCCAATTGATATAAGGAATTTCCCTTCAGGAATATATTTTCTGTCAGTAGAAAAGGACGGTGTTTTACAATCACAGAAGTTTGTAAAAACCCTGAAATAATTAATTTTCTTTTACCTATGGCAAATAAATTTGGGGTTTTTAAGGACAAATTCATAACCGGATTAGAATTGAAATCCTGAATTTGTTTGCTATAAAAATAAATCGTGATGAAAAAAATATTATACTTCTCGTTGCTGCTTTTAATATCCAACTTTTCCATAAAAGCCCAAAACTGGGAACAAGTGGGAAATGGTGCAAAAACAGGTTTAGGTACCTCACCGCCCAAAATTTTTGCCGACACCGTACACAACCTGCTATTGGGTGCAAATCAAACTTTAGATGTAAACAATAATGTTGTAAATGGAATGGCGAAATTTGTCAATGGCGAATGGGTTCAATTTGATACGAACCTGATTGTTCCGGTGCATGAAATGGCCATACATAAAAACCAACTGTTTGTTTCATCTACTATGCCGGAGATTGATGATTCTACAAAAATAGCCCGCTGGGATAACCCCGGTTGGACGATAATTGGGAAAAGTTATGAGGCATTTATAGGAGATATGCAATCCATCAATGACAGCTTGTACATTACAGGCTGGGTGGGTTCTATGGATGGGACCAGCCTGAACCGTATTGGCAGGTGGCTTAATCCGGGATGGTCACCGGTAGGTCCGCATTCCTTTTACCTGTTTTTTCAAATGCATACAATGGCTTATTATAAAGATGAGCTATACGTTGGAGGAAATTTTATAAACGAAGGAACAACATGCTGTGTATCAAGATGGAATGGTGAGAATTGGAACCCGATAGCAGAAGGGATTGTGGTTGATATAACTATTGATCTTGCTGTGACCAAATTGATAGTTTATAAAGATGAATTGTATATTTTAGGAACTTTCGACCATGATAGTCTTAATACAAGATATATTTTAAGATGGGATGGCGAAAAGCTCAAAGATGTCGGTGGAGGCTTGAACAGTACTGCTTTGGATGCCGCAGTATTCAATGGCGAACTTTATGTTGTTGGAGGATATTCTAAAGCAGGAGGAATAAATGCTAAAAATATTGCCAAATGGGATGGAGAGCGATGGTGTAGCTTAGGGAGTGAGTTTGATGGACCAATTTATGACATTGAAATATTGAATGATGAAATTTATATATCCGGTTCTTTTAAAAATATAGATGGAATACCAGCCAAGGGAATTGCCCGCTGGATCGGCGGCGACTACGTGGACACCTGCGGTGCCATCGTCTCCGCCATCGAGCCGGAAATCGCAGAGAAAAGCTTCGATATTTTCCCCAACCCCGCCCGCCACGAGCTGCATATTTCCATCACCGGCGATTTCCAAAATCAGCCGATCTCCCTTACCATTTTCAACATTTTAGGCGAGCGGCTTTTTGAGCAGCGTGGCTTCGATCCGAGTGAGGCGGTGGATGTCAGTGGGCTATCTTCCGGGACCTATATTTTGCAATTGCGATCGGGAGAGGGGGTGATTGCGCGGAAGTTTGTGGTACAGCGGTGAGGGAAAACTGTAACCGGCGAACCTGCCCAATGGTCAGGTGGGTTCGCCGGTACGGGCATCTTTCAACGTAAAAACCTCAACCGGTTTTTCAATACCTTTCAACCGGAGTTTACCAAAACTTTTCATCTCGGACTGAAGCCCATTGATACGGTCGTAAACATCTTTGGAGATCAGCATTTCTGTTCCAAGCTTTTTATTGAGCTGCTCGAGCCGGGCGGCTTTGATCACGGTCATTCCCGACAGGGAAAACTCTTTGCGGATATCGTTGCCGATATTTCCGGCGACTACCTGCCCGGTGTGGATCCCAATGCCGATCCGCGTAGGAAAGATCAACCCTGTGGACGAAAGTTCTTTCATTTCGCGGATCATCTGCAAACCGGCAGTAACGGCTTTTTCGCAATGGCCTTCTATAGGAAACGGGGCGCCGAAAGTGGCCATCAATCCATCGCCGAGCAGCGTATTGATGATACCCTTATGTTCTTCGACAATATTGATAAAAATGCTGAAAACGGTATTTTGAAATTGGATCACCTCTTCGGGAGTATGCGTTTCCGTGTAGGGGGTAAAGTCCCGGATATCGAGAAAAAGTACCGTGACATCCATGTACTGCGATTGAAATTCCCCTTTCATGCTCACCAGTTGTTGCACGATTTCTTTGGAGACCTGCTGGCCGAACAACATTTCGACTTTATTGCGTTCACTGATCTGTTTGCTCGTCTCCTGAAGTTGAGAAATATACTTATTCTGAGCCTCAATTTTATCCCTGTTTAAGAGTGCTGCCCTTTGTGTCAGGCCAAGGGAGAAAAAAATGACTTCCAGCGCATGCCCCAATTTTAACCCATGATAACCGGGATCGTCAAATGAATGGAAACCGATGTTGGTAATAATTACAATGATCCCTAAAATGATCAGAGAACCTGAACCCGCCAGGTAATATTTCGCAAATTTGTAACCCCTTCGATGACATAATATTCCGGCGCCTATATAAAAAACAGAGGAGATTATTGCCAGATACTCGAATGCGCGGTAAGCAGTAGCGCTGAACCCTGCAAAAGCCAAAATGATAAATCCAATGGAAATAACATAAATGGCCTTTGAAACCATTATCAATGAAGGAGCATACGTTTTTAATTCCAGAAATTTTGTGATAAAAGCCGTCAGAAATAAGAGCCAGATCAAATTGGCGATGGAAAAGTAGGTATTCATGGTTTCAATTATCGCCGGGGGATAAAACATTCCGTAAAACCCGGTGATAACGCACATCATATTCAGGAAAAAAAGGTTGTACAGGATGTAATAAAGGAAGGTGATGTCCTTGAAACTGGTTAACAAAAAGAGACTGAACAGGCAGATCAAAATAATCAGCCCCGCATATATGCCAAACAAAAGGCTGTCATAGATATGGTTTTTCGTCTGAGCCTTCAGCGTGGCGATGGAACCATCGAATTGTTCGGGAACAAGATTGGCCTGGATGCGCAGATACCAGGTTTTCAGCTCGCCCGGCTCCTGATCCAGCCGGAAAAACTGGTCGTTGGAGTAAATTTCCTTTTCACGCGCCTGCTGCGATGATCCGCCAAAATGAGCGACGATTGCCCCATTTTTCACTTCATACAATAGAATCGTGTCGAGGTTGGGATTTCCGGCTTTGAGGTAAATGATGTCGGAAATGCCTTTCACCACCGTAAAGCGCAGCCACACCGGATGATCCGCATAGCCGAAATTGAGGCTTTTGTGTGTGTTGGTTATAAATTGCTGATCATACGCTCCGGCGACGATCTGTTCGATGTTGGCTGTGCCGCCTTTGTCCTCAAATACCGCTGTTTTGTTTTTGATGAAAACGATTTCATCGCGGCTCTGAATCCGTAAAGGCTCCTGTGCCGAAATGCCTTGCCAGGCCAGCGTTAAGAAAAAGATGACGGCAAACTGTATTTTCATGCGATCTCCTACAGGGTTTGTGCCGCAAAGTTACTTTCAAATTTTATTGGTTTAAAATATTTTTTAGCAGATCCCCTGCCGGTTCAATCCCGGAAATCAACGCAATGAGCCGGGGATCATTCGGAGGTTTGAGATCAATGAACTGAGCCGCCTCAATGTGATACTCGTTTCCTGAATGCTCCGACAGATGATTTGCTGAAAAAAACCTGTTCAACACCATATTTTCAATTCGTTGAAAATACCTGCCATTTGGAATAATATATGCTACTGTACAGGGTATAAAATCAAGTTACACAACGCGAATGGCTTCCCTTTAAAGATCATCTGATTTGATACAAATAGAGCTACAAAGGCATGAATAAAATGATCAAGTTTATTAGTAAAAATCTTATTACCGGGATTTTCATCTTGCTGGCGGCAATCAACCACCTGCCTGCCAAGACTCAAAATACGACGATTGACAGCCTGCTCAATGAATTGCTGCTTGCAAAGGAAGATACTTCCAGGATCAATATTTTCTTAAACCTGAGCTGGGAGTTTCATAATTCCAACCCTGCAAGAACGGTCGAGTACGCCAAATCGGCACTCCAGCTTGCCGAATCCATAAAATACCAATATGGCATCGCCAAGTCCTTAAACCACATCGGCATCGGGCTGGATGTGCTGGGCGAACTGGACGAAGCCATGCGTTATTACCAAAATGCGCTGGACATTGCCCAGAAGATCGGAAACAATAAGCTGATCAGAAACTACCTCAACAACGTCGGGCTGATCCACGAACGCAAAGGAAATTACAATATCGCCATGGAATATTACCATCGTGCGCTCAGCATGGTGGATGAAACCAAAGACAAGGCTACCGCCAGCATCCTTTTGAACAATATCGGCCTGATCCACTCACACGAAGGAAACCACGCCACGGCTTTACAATACCTGGAACGTTCCCTGGACATTGAAAGAGAGTTGAACAACAAGCTGGGCATTTCCATGGCGCTCACCAATGTCGGGAAAGAATATTACAAATCAGGGCAAGGCGCCAAAGCCGTCCGGTATTACAACGATGCTCTGGCCATTTCCGAAGAGATCGGCGATAAGATAGGGATGAGCATCCTGTTTGGAAACATCGGCGAAGTACACCTCGAAAACGGCTTGTTCGAACTGGCACTCGAATACTTTCCCAAAGCCCTGGATATTGCCGAAGAGATCGGCGACAAGGTAAGCATCGCGAGCACCCTCAACAATATGTGTAAGCTGAAATTAAAAATGAATGAGCCTAATATGTCGCTGGCTTATTGTATGAAAGGATTGAGGATCGCTCAAAAAATGGGAGCCAAAGAACTCGTAAAGGATATTTACCGCACGCTGGCCGACAACTATGCGCAGATCGGCAATTACAGGAAGGCTTACGAATATCATAAATATTACAAAGAAGCCACCGACAGTATCTTCAACGAACAGAAAAGCAAACACATCGCCGAACTTTCAACTCAGTATGAAACACAAAAAAGGGAGACAGAAGTTGCTTTACTAAAAGAGCAACAATCCAAAAACGAAGCGATCATCAAACAGAAAAACATCATCGGATGGGGAGGCACAGCTATTTTGTTTTTGGTTTCGCTCCTTGCTTTTATCCTGTTTAAGATCAACCGGCAAAGACATGCCTATAGCCGCCAGTTGGAAGAAGAGGTCGCCCGACATACCAAAGACCTGAAACAATCCAACGACGACCTGCTCAAATCCAATAAAGAACTGGAACGTTTTGCCTATATCGCTTCGCACGACCTGAAAGAACCGCTCCGCAACATCGTCAGCTTTACAAGATTGATCGAAAGAAAATTGAAGGACAATGCCAGCGACGAAGTGAAGGAGTTTTTAAGTTTTGTTATCAACAACTCCCGCCAGATGCACATCCTGATCGAAGACGTTTTGGAATATTCCCGGATCGGCCACATGGATCCCGATAATGCCATCGTCGATCTCAACGAGATCCTGAAAACCGTGGTAGGTGTGCTCGGATCAACCATCAAGGAAAGGAACGTAAGCATCGTCCAAAACGACCTGCCGAAAGTCAAAGCCAATTCTTCACAAATATTCCTCGTAGTCAAAAACCTCGTTGAAAACGGCATTAAATACAACGAAAGCCCGAATCCGCTGATCCGCATCGAATGCAATACGGAAAACGGCTTCCACGAAATTTCAGTCACCGACAACGGCATCGGCATCGAAGAGCAATATTTTGAAAATATTTTCGGCATGTTCAAACGGCTTCACCACCGCGGAGAATATCAAGGCTCAGGGTTAGGTCTTTCCATTTGCAAAAAGATCATTCAAAACCTCGGCGGTGAGATCTGGGTGGAAAGCCATGCCGACAAAGGCAGCAAATTTGTGTTCCAGCTTCCGGTACTCGAACATGAGGTATTTTCAACCGTCACGCCGCTCAAGGCCGTTGAAGTTTGAGGGATGTGGATTTGCGAATTTGTTAATCCTGCCCCGACCTGTCGGGCGGGTGCGGGCGGGCTGCGTTTGGCAGGCAGGTTGCGGATAAAACTTACATGACGGAATTTTCTCACTGATCTACGCTAACATCGTATGTTTTCCTTTCTGCGAAAATCTGCGCACTAACGCTTGCATCGCTACAAGTTCTGCGGGAGATAACAAAGTGTCCCGCTGATGCCGCGGATCGGCGCAGAACCTTGCTGGCAATAAGCATCCAGGTTCTTAACCAGTTCCTCAACGGACAAGGATTCGCTGATCGTTGTAAACCCCACGAAATCTGCAAATAATACGGTCACCTGCTCAAATCGCTTGGGTTCGATAAATTGTTTTTCTTTCAACTCTGCCGCAATCGGAGCGGGGAGGATATTTAGCAGCAATTTGTCCGAACGGTCTCGTTCTGCCTTGACTTTTTCCCGCTGTTGCTGGATCATCCGGGTTTTGATTGTAAAAATTTCCCGTTGTTTTATCGTATTGATCTCCTCTTTTAGTTGTTCCGCGGTTTTTAAATGTTGATAAGCCTTTTCAAAATTCAGCAGCGCTTCATGCGTAGAAGCCAATAGCGCTTCGATCTCCATTTGTTTTGCACGGGTTTTATGAAAATGGGATATTTGCAAAGCTTCATTGAGCCTACCTTATAATTTGGGTACAGTATTTTATAATTCTTCAAGTTTTCCTCTTGAAGTAGCCTTATATGCAAAGGGTCTTTTTTGCTTTGTTGAGATTTTAATTATGTCATGCCAAAGTTTTACCATTAATTTTAGCATGTCCCAATAACTAAAGCCATTTTTTGAAGGGGGTTTAAAATAGAACATCCCAAGTTCATATTGTTCGCATAATTCTCTTTGATGTTTGATTCTATTGATATTGTAATCTTGAGTAATTATACAAGATCCTTGTTTTCCTGCAACTGGAATCCAATCTTCATCTTTTGATCCTTCTCCAAACTCTTCCTTCAATGATCGAACTTCAATTGATATATCTAGTTTTAGATTTAAAGGACCTTGAAGGACGTTGAACCCTTTTGCTAAGACAGGGGACATGTTTTCGTCTATGTAAATTATCATGCTGCTTTACAATATTCGATAGCATCTTGTACCTCTTTTTCATTGATTTCATAAAGATGTGCAATGAATTTAGTCGGTTCTCCGGCTTTATATAAGTTGAAAATGGTTTCTGGGTAAATATTCGTATTTCCAATGACGGGATGACCAAATTGTCTGGTTGGATCAACAACAATATTTCTTTTTTTACCCAAAGGGTAAAATCGGTTGGCTAATAGCTCATCATCGAATTCGAGGTTCTTAAAAAATAACTTAACAAATTCAATCTGGAATTGGAACTTACCATCCAAGGATATTGTCCCCCCATTTGTATTGAAAAATATTTTTTTGCCATCAGTTCTTATTCCTTTTAGAATATTTTTTTGAGCAAACGGAAATGGGGTGTTGTATATTTTTGACAATTCTAAATGCGCTTTTAATACTTGATTGGTTTTTACCCCAGCTTGAGCAAGAAGAAACAATATGTAAAACTCTACTAAAGTATGGAAGCTAACAGCTTTAGATTTATTAACTGTCCATGAATATCTACTTTGAAAAGCTTGACCTAACTTGCCATCCCAATATGTGTTTACCCAAGTATTGACCTTATGATATGGGAGTCTAAGTATCTTAGTAATTTCAGCTATAGTGTAAATCCCGGATCCTATTGCAAGTTTATTCTCGAAGTTCATTTTTTGCTATTTATACAAAATTAAACTTTCATAGTTCTAAAAAGTGTTAAGATAACAACTTTTGTTTTTTTTCTTATTGTGGCCATCACACTAAATATACCATTCCCATTGTGAAAAGTGATTTTCGAGTACAGGGAAGGGTATAGCATCCCGCTATTGGCGCATATCCGATTCAATCGGGAACGCCATAAATTGCCACACAAGGCGCAATCATCAACATCACAAACCACAACCTATGTCATTTTCTTCGAAAACGCCTTCTCCACCACTTCATCGTCTGCGATATTCGGCATAGTGATAATCAAATCCGGATAATTTTCCATCGCCCGTTTTGCGGTGAAGATCGCCTCTTCGTTGCGTGCCCAACTGCGGCGGGCAATGCCGTTGTTGACATCCCAGAAAAGCATGGATTTCAATCTGCGTTCCGAATCGGCAGAGCCATCCAGCACCATCCCGAAGCCGCCGTTGATCACCTCGCCCCAGCCCACGCCGCCGCCATTGTGCAGCGAAACCCAGGTGGCGCCGCGGAACGAATCGCCGATCACGTTATGCACCGCCATATCCGCCGTAAACCTGGAACCGTCGTAAATATTTGAAGTTTCCCGAAAGGGAGAATCCGTGCCGCTGACATCGTGGTGGTCGCGCCCCAGTACAACGGGGGCTGTGACCTCCCCACGGGCAATGGCATCGTTGAAAGCCTTGGCGATCCGGATGCGGCCTTCGGCATCGGCGTAGAGTATCCTCGATTTGCTACCCACCACCGGGATGTTTTGGTCGGCAGCTTCTATCCAGATCAGGTTGTCTTTCAGTTGCGATTGGATCTCGGCAGGAGCTTCGGCGATGATCGCTTTGATGACCTTCGCGGCAATGGTATCGGTCGTGTCGAGGTCTTTTTTGTCGCCGGAAGTGCATACCCAGCGGAAAGGCCCGAAGCCGAAATCAAAGCACATTGGCCCCATGATGTCTTCCACGTAAGAAGGATATTTAAAAATGCCTTCCGCCTGGTTTTTCCAGATGTCCGCTCCCGCATCGCCTGCTTCCTTTAAGAAAGCATTGCCATAATCCCAGAAGTACATGCCCTGCGCAGTCATTTTATTAACAGCCTTGACGTGCCGCCGCAATGTCGAGCGCACTTCCTCCATGAATTTAGCCTTGTCGGAATTGAGCAAAGCTTTGGCTTCGTCAAAAGTATATCCGCAGGGCACATAACCCATGTCGTCGATGTTGTGCAGCGAAGTCTGGTCGGAACCCAGTTCGATCGCGATCCCTTCGGCAGCCATTTTTTCCCAGAGATCGACCACGTTGCCGTGATAGATCAGCGCGATGGCTTCGCGATTTCTGCGGCATTCTTCCATGCGGATCACGAGGTCGTCGAGGTCGGTGAATACATTTTCCTTTTTGATATAACCATCGGTCAGCCGCTGCTGCACCGCATCCGGGTCAACCTCGGCGATCACGCCAATCGCTCCCGTGATCACTGCTGCCAGCGCCTGAGCGCCCGACATTCCTCCCAAACCCGAAGTGATGAACACCTTCCCGCGAAGGTCATCGCTGCCAAGCCCAAGCAGCCGCCCGGCGTTCAGCAGGGTGATCGTAGTGCCATGCACGATGCCCTGCGGGCCGATGTACATAAAGGAGCCTGCGGTCATTTGCCCGTATGAAGTCACGCCTAGCGCATTGTATTTGTTCCAGTCTTCCTTTTTGGAATAATTGGGGATCATCATCCCGTTGGTAACCACCACGCGCGGAGCGTCTTTATGGGAAGGGAACAAACCCAGCGGATGGCCGGAATACATCACCAGCGTTTGTTCATCGGTCATTTCTGCGAGGTATTTCATACAAAGCCGGTACTGCGCCCAGTTTTGAAAAACAGCACCGTTGCCGCCGTAGGTGATCAGCTCGTGCGGGTGCTTGGCCACCTTGTAATCCAGGTTGTTCTGGATCATCAGCATAATGGCGGCAGCCTGCTTCGAGCGGTGCGGATAGTCATCGATGGGGCGGGCTTTCATCTCGTAATCCGGGCGAAAGCGGTACATATAAATGCGGCCGTATTTTTCCAGTTCTTCTGCAAATTCAGGTGCCAAAACATTGTGGTGTTTTTTATCGAAATAGCGGAGTGCATTTTTTAAAGCCAGCTTCTTTTCCTTGTCTGACAATACGTCGGCGATCACCCGCTTCGGCGCATGGCTAACAGCAGGATCATAAACAGGCGCTTCGGGCAACTCCTTCGGAATGCCTTCCAAAACAGCTTTTTGAAAAGGGGTAAATTCTTTCATCGCGGTAGTTTGATTAGGGGGGTAAAGTTAGGGATTAATTGGAGAAAACCGGGTTTGATGTGGGTGGAAATGGGAAACAACACACTTTGATTGAGCGCGACAGCCAGAGACTTCGATAACCTGCCTGACTGCTCCTGACTGCCGTTAGGCGGGCAGGTGCGTCGGCAGGCAGGTATTGCACACGACTTTGCAAAAGTCGCGCGAGCGGGGTCGCAGAGCTTGCCAAGCAATAGCATGGCACAGCCTACGCCGAACGGGGGATATGCAGATAAGTACCTCTGCATAAATAATCGACACGTTTACTTTCTTACTCATAAGTTACGGGGGCACTTCAAGTGACCCCATAACTTAAATTTCAGGCCCGCCCGCCTCCGGCAGCCGGGCGGGGGCGGGCGGGTTAGAATATTTATAAAAATGTCGAATATTTTTGTTTGCTTACTTCAGAAAAATAATAAAAGAAAACTAATGATAACCAATCGTTAGCTGACAGAACAATTTCATTTTCCGAAACAAACTGATTATCAAATTTGTAGAATTTAAAATCCATTTTTTTTAAGGTGAGATTGATTGCCGAAAACTGGAAATCTGGTTATCTTGTAAAAAAAATCTGATATGAAAGCTCATAAATTACATAGATATACAATTGAAGAATACATTCAACATGAAATTGAAAGTCAACAAAAATTCGAATTTCATAACGGAGAAATTTTTGCTCTCGCGGGTGGTTCTATTAATCATGGGCTTTTATGTGGAAATATCTATTCTGAAATCAGAAACGGCTTAAAAAACAAGAATTCAAATTGTAAGCCTGTAACAAGCGAAATAAAGCTAAATATTCAAACAAAAAGTAAAAACAGTTTTTTATACCCTGATACGATGGTAATTTGTGGCGATTTGGAATACTCTCAAGATGATAAAAATGCAGTTACTAATCCCATCCTAATTGTAGAAGTTTTGTCTAAATCTACTGCTGATTATGATAGAGGCGATAAATTCCATCTTTATCGACAAATTGAATCCTTACAAGAGTACGTTTTGGTTGAACAAGATAAACATATTGTAGATGTCTATTATAAAAATCCTAAAAGTGATCTTTGGAAAATAACCAGAATTGAAGGAATTGATAGTCATATAAATTTGCAATCTATTGGAATTTTAATTTCAATGAAAGAATTGTATTACGACATCAAATTGGCAAATAAAGAACGAGATAAGGATTAATTCTAATTGACTTCTTAAACTCGCTAAACAACAACAGCCATACGTTCACGTCAGCAATCCAGCTCACGGCAAAACCGCCTACCCGCCCGATCCCGCTTTTTTTGATCATGCCTGGCCTTTAGACAGGTCCTGAAAAAGCGGGATCGGGCAGGCCGGAACGAACTGGTTTGCTGGCACGTTGCATAGCCTATCGTTGTTGGACTTCATGTTGTTCACGTTGGCCAGCAATCAAAAAAATAAGAACAAAATGAAAAGACTAATTTTGTTGACTTATGTTCTCATGCACTCATTTATTTTAAAGGTAAGCGCTCAAGAAAATGCTCCAACGGTTAATTTTCAAGGAGGAAATATTTGCCAAACCGAACCATGGAAATTAGTTTTCCATGACGAGTTTGATGGTGACGAGTTGGATACCGACAAATGGTACACATTTTTCCCATACGGCCCTAACAATAGCGACCAGTGTGCGTTTTGCCGAACTCATGATGGGAGTATTACTCAACAAATTTTTTTAGATGAAAACTTAAGTGTTAATAATGGCATCTTAAAAATGATGATAAAAGAACAAGAAGCTACATGGTTTAATGAATCTCGTGACTACACGTCTGGCGTTATCAATTCCAAACAAGTGTTCACAACCTACACTAAGTACGAGATAAGATGTAAAATTCCTTCCGGAGTTGGGTTTTGGCCGGCGTTCTGGGTATTTGGATGGAGTACAGAGATTGATGTGTTTGAATTTGGTGGTCACGAACCAAATATGCCACACACAACTATACACAAATGGATAGATGGTGAATCAGTGTTTAAAGTTTTTTCAAATTATACTGGTGACGACTATTCTCAGGATTTCCATACTTTTGCTGTCGAATATGACCCATTTTTCATAAAATTGTTAATTGACGGCAGTGTAAAACATAAATTTTCAAGATATTTCACCCTTGATGGAAATGCCGTGGTCGCATGTAATATTCCTCCAGACGTGTATTTGCAAAATCCAGCTTATCCCAGATGGGGCGACCATGTACAGATAATTGCAGGGCCCGGTGTAAGCGTAGATGGGGGGCCGTTTACTGACGCTCCGAATGAAAGCACAGTGTTTCCCAGCAGCATGGAAGTTGATTACATCAGAGTTTACCAACGCCAACCACAAGGGGGGTTATTTGATTTGTGTAATTTTCAAATAATTGGAGATAAATCAATTTGTCGTCAAATTGAATACAATTATTATTTTGACAATTCTGAAAGTATCAATAGACTTGTACGGGTTTAAAGAATAACATTTTATGTAAATTTACACCAAA
>CAZKDA010000108.1:0-15875 GCA_964551455.1 uncultured Saprospiraceae bacterium | reverse complement strand
TCCTCTGTATATCAATTAGTTATACACCAGGTTGACGTTTTCGGCCAGACACTATATACACGAAATTCACTTCCTTCTTGCAGATTGAAATGGTCAACGATCAAACGGCATTGTTCAACGAGTCGTGCAGCGGCAATCCCTGCATCGCGCCTGTTTTCATTTCTCGTTGCACCGGCGTGATCCCGCAAACCATGGAGGGTCCATCTCATGGCAAAATCAACCGGAATTTTGATTGATGTTTCCTCAAAATTTGAATCAAATATTCCGCCTGTGATCCGCACATTTTCAAAAGCCGGGGTTTCCTGTATAAGCCGGCGAAGCATCAGGTTATACGCTAAAGCAGCTTCTTCTGCGTCCTCCCCTTCAAATACAAAATCCTCCTGGTGAATGCCCATAATGGTCTGTACAAGCATAAACGGAACACGCTTCCTGTCGAGGAAGTCTCCTTGTTCGATATGTCTTTCGTAGGTGTGACGGGTATAGAATTCACCGACAGAGATCGCCGTGGATACTGCCTTTTTCAGCCTTATTCATTTTGCGAACCAGGGAACAATAATCCGCCCTGGAAAGGTCTGCAATATGAGACCGGCCTGTTAACTGCTGGAATTCCTTATGCTGGGCCTCGGTCATAAACGCTTCGTCCAGCATAAATTCACCCATCAGCGGGGCGGTAAAGATCAGGCTTTCCGAGCTGTGCAGGTATTTTCTCAGTTGGGAGAGCATAAAAAATTCATCTTGGTCCAGGGTGGGGTCAATAACCATTTGCCGTACTTCTTTCTCTTTTTCATCCCAGAAGAACACTAATGGAAAAACATGACTACGGGCCTTTACAAACTGGACAGTCTTTTTATGGGTGAGGCTATAAGGACCGGTTGAGATTACATTCTTTTTCGTATCCACCGTGATCCCTTCTTCCCGAAGAAGCGTCACCAGGACTTCATCGGCAAAATTGATCTTATGGTATAAAATATTTTCTACTGTAAGCGCATGAGGACGTTTGAGATAGTTTTTTTGAGCGAGTGCCTCCGGAGACATATCTTTTTCCATGATCATGCCTCGTTCGATAGCAAAAGACGGGATTCCCAGGTCTATTAATTGCTGAATGATCATGGTACATTTATTACCACAGCCAAACTCCGTGACACTGTATGGAAGCGGCACATAATTCATTATGAGTTCCAGGATTTTCTCCTGTTCACTGTAAAGTGGAAACGATGTCGATGGATCCAGGGCAATATTCAAATCGACCTGATCGGCAAAAAAGGACTTCTGCATCCACGTAAATTAATGAATATCCTCTTAACCGGCAACCTATCCTTGTTCACGGATAAAACGGTAGCCATTTGCAGGCAAGGTAATTTATAGTCGTATCTCAAAAGTTGTCCCTGTTTTTCATCAACACCGGCAAAGCCGGATGCCTTCTCAACATTCTTAACAATAACTTTTCCTTTCCTTTAATGCAAGTTAATCTTGGCGAGGTTTCTTTACACAAAAGTAACCTTTAAAATTTTAACTATGATCATGATGAATACCTTTAAAATCAAGTACACCTTATTATTAATGTTGTTTTTCGGGGCAAATTTAAACGCCCAGGAACAACTTGTACACTACTGGAATTTCAACGACAATTCTTCGGAAGTGAATTTATTGAACCCTTCGGTTTCCAATGTGGCGGGCGCATCCATCAGCCATATTCCGGGCGGGATCAGCGAAATAGCTTTTGCAAACGGAACCGGGCAAAATTTCGACGTGGACAACCACAATGCCCGCAACGGCGATGCGGCAGGCACACACCTTCGCTTCAACGACCCCATCGGCGGCGAGTTGGAGTTTGCCTTACCTACTACAGGTTTTGAAAATGTGGTGGTTAAATTCGCTACGCGAAGATCAGGCTCCGGAGCCGGTTTGCAATACTGGAGTTACACTACCGATGGGACTATCTTCATACCGCTTGATACCATTGCGCCGAACAGCGGTGACCCAACCCTGGAAACACTGGATTTCACCGGCATTGCAGCCGCAAATGACAATCCCGATTTTAAACTCAGAGTGAGCTTTGCACAGGGCAGCGGCGGTACTGTCGGCAACAACCGTTTCGACAATTTTACTTTGGATGCTTACCCTGTTGGCGGAGCAGATAACATTCCCCCGCTTGCCCTGTTTGACCCCATAGACCAGACACAAAACGTGGCGATTTCCGTTCATCCCAAAATCGCTTTCAATGAACCGGTTCGAAGGGTGGACGACAGCCCGATCGACAATTCCAATGCAGCCAGCCTTGTTGAGTTGCGGTTGAATGACCAGTTCGGAGCCTTGGTTCCTTTTACTACGACTTTTACAAACGATGAAATTACCATCATCCCAGATGCTGATCTCGCAAATAGCCAGCAATATTATGTGGCGGTTTTGGAAAATGTCATTGAAGATTTCAGCGATAATGCGATCACTTCGGTTCAGTCTGCACAGTTTACTACCATTTCGGAACAGACTGTTTTCAACGCTGGCGATATGGTCTTTGTAGCCTACAGGATGAATGCTACCTCG
Organism: uncultured Saprospiraceae bacterium; assembly: GCA_964551455.1. Taxonomy (GTDB): domain Bacteria; phylum Bacteroidota; class Bacteroidia; order Chitinophagales; family Saprospiraceae; genus JAHDHW01. The sequence goes on along the minus strand of CAZKDA010000108.1, from coordinate 13,331 downwards.
ACGGAAGATGAAATCGCGCTGTTGACTTTGGTGGATATTATTCCCGGAACCTTCATTAACCTGACGGATGCAAAATACACCTCCAACGCCCAGCCGCAATGCACCGGCGGGATCGTTTGGACAGCGCCCGATAACGAGTGTATCACGGCGGGTACGGTGATAACTATCCAGACGGATGCTTTGGTTGCAAATAAAGGAACTTTGACGGGTTCGGGTTTCGGGCTTAGCTCGGGCGGCGACCAGGTAATTGTTTACACCGGCACTGCCGCAAATCCCAATTATATCACTGCGCTGTCTTCAAATGATTGGCTAACCGACAACACTTCCTGTAGTGGCAGCTTGTCGATGATCCCTGCCGGCTTGACAAATGGCATTAATGCCATCAGTCTGAGTACTGCTCCGGGAAATGATTCCGGTAACAGCGTCAACGCATATTACAATGGAAGCCAGTCAGGCAGCTCGGCGCAATTAAAAGCAGAGATTTTAAACCCGGCGAATTGGATAGCTGTGGGAGGCGGAACTCCGCCACAGGTCTGGCCGGAGCATAACTTTCCCGGGCCGCCGAATGTCACCATAGCCAGTGTGGTGAGTAACAATACGATCCAACTGATCTTCAATACGGCATTGGATGAGGCAAGCGCGTTGAATCCGGATAATTACATGGGAATCGCTGGCATCGCGACTGTTGAAGTCACCTCCAATGGTTCGGCAAGCGACACGGTGACGCTGATCTACGACAGCCCTTTTGCGTCCGGGACGACTTATACGCTGACCGTCAATCAGGTTTTAAATGCTGACAATGTGGAAATGGTTTGCCCATACACCTTTAGCTTTGATTTCGATACGCGGGTTTCTTTTGAAACAAACTTTGTAGTGGTGGATGAAAATTCCGGAACGCTGAATTTTATCCTGAATGTTGAATATCCATCGGATGCTTCGGTGGATCTGATCGTATGGGATACGCCATACAGCACGGCAGACGCCGGAGATTTTGCGCTGGTTTCGCAAACCCTGAATTTTACAGGAGCGAATTCAACTTATGAACTGAGCATACCCATCATCGATGACAACGAGGAAGAACAAGCTGCCGAATATTTCATTCTGTCGCTGAGGAATCCGGTAAGTTGTACCATTGCGGGCGATACGCTGGCTACCATTTATATAAAAGACGATGACCGGCTGGCGCCGGAGCCAAACCATGACATTGAATTGCTTTATATCGGAAGTTTCGATCCTTCCGGAAGCGGCAGCAGCACCTGTGAAATTGTAACTTACGATGAAGCCTCGAAGCGATTGTTTACCACCAGTGCAATAAGCGGATACCTCGATGTTATTGATTTTTCAAACCCGACAGCGCCAAACGTGGTCAATTCGATCGACATCAATCCTTACGGCGGGATCACCAGCGTAGCCGTTCTGGATGGTATCGTAGCTGTAGCGTCGCCCAACGCCGATGAAGTACTCGAAGGTTCGGTGTTATTTTTTGATGTCGATGGCGTTTTACAAAACCAGGTAACCGTCGGGGTCTTGCCCGATATGATCGTTTTTACGCCGGATGGCAGCAAAGTATTGACCGCAAACGAAGGCCAGCCAAATGATGATTACACCATCGATCCCGAAGGTTCGGTCAGCATCATTGACATTAGTTCAGGAGTTGCCAATATCACCCAGGGTGATGTAACTACGCTGGACTTTACTGCATTCAATGCGGATGAAGCATCGCTGATCGCAGCGGGAGTACGAAAAACCAAATCCACCAGCACCCTTTCACAAGACCTGGAACCCGAATACATCACCATCAGCCAGGATGGTCAGAAAGCCTGGGTGACTTTGCAGGAAAACAACGCCATCGGCGAAATCAACTTGCTGACGGACGAGATTGACGCCATCTGGCCGCTGGGAACCAAAGATTTCAGCGCTCCCGGAAACGGCTTCGATGCTTCCGATACCAACGGCGAGATCCTGATCGCCAATTGGCCGGTTAAGGCATTTTTCATCCCCGATGCTGTGGCCAGCTTCAATGATGGTTCAACCAATTATCTCATCACTGCCAACGAAGGGGATGAAAAGGAATACGCCGGATTGATCGAACGAACCACTGTTGGCGCGGGCAGCTATGTATTGGAACCAACCCTGTTTCCCGACGCAGCAGCGCTCAAGGCAAGCCACAATCTTGGGCGGATGCGCGTCACCAATCTGGATGGCGATACCGACAACGACGGCGATTACGATGAAATATATTGCGTGGGTACCCGTTCGTTTTCCATCTGGAATGCTGATACCCAAACGCTGGTGTACGACAGCGGCGATGATTTTGAGTTTTATATTGCAAACCATCCCGACTTTTCGGCGATCTTCAATGCCGATCACGAAGACAATGAGCCAAAAGGCCGTAGCCGCTCAAAAGGCCCCGAACCGGAAGGTGTTACGGTTGCAGAACTTTCCGAAAGGGTATTTGCTTTCGTTTCCCTCGAACGCGTTGGCGGAGTAATGGTTTATGATATTACCAACCCTGAAAATGCAAAATTTGTGGATTACAAAAACCCCCGTAGCGTTACAACTTATGAAGGTGATCACGGCCCGGAGGGGATACTTTTCATTCCCGGCCAATCCAGCCCCGATGGCAAGGATTACCTCATCGTAGCCAATGAGGTCAGCGGAACGCTTACCATTTTTGAAATACAAAATAACATTTCAAGCATTGTGGATCGCGATGCTTCACCGGCGACTTTTAATGTCTTTCCAAATCCTTCCGGCGATTTTGTCTATTTCAACCGGATGGCCGATGTGGAAGTGGTCGATAATCTTGGAAGGGTTGTTTTCAAAGGTAAAAACCAATCAGACCTCGACGTCGGAAAGCTCAATCCGGGCATCTATTTTGTCCGCACCATGGACGGCGCAACCGCTACCCTGGTCGTAGCCAGGTAACCATAATCCCAATCAAACTGACTCACGGCTCCTGCATGTAAGTGCGGGGGCTGTGTTTTTTTAGTGAAAACCATTTCATTCATTCATCAGCTTTGAAATGCCTACCTGTGCCGATATTATACAATTTACAAAAAAAGTTCGGCCAACTATTTCGGAATAGGTATCTTTACTTTCATACGTCATTTTCATTTTTTTACAAAACAATCCCCACTATTATGAAATCAAAATTTTACTTATTGACAACACTTGTTTTTTTGATGGCACAAAACGCATTGCTGGCTCAGTTGTACATCGATGATGAAATTTCGGTGGAACAAATGGTCATGGATTTCTTCGATGGCGAGTGTGTGGAGGTGAGCAATATTACCTACACCGGCGCTGATGAAAGTTCCGCTTATTTTGAAGCCGCCAATACCGACCTGAATATTCCCGCGGGTATTTTCATCGGCACCGGAAAAGCAACGGACGTGATCGGGCCGGATATATTTGCTTCATCGGCTATGGGAACAGATGGTGATCCGGACCTGGGCGCCCTGGTTTCATTGCAAACCAACGATGCCGCTGTGATCGAAATGGATATCATATCATCCGAAGACATCACGCTGGACTTTTATTACATCTTCGGTTCGGAAGAATACAACGAGTGGGTTGGATCGGGCTTCAACGATGTTTTTGCATTCTTTGTCAGCGGCCCGGGGATCAACGGCGTTCAGAATATCGCCTCTGTACCCGGCACTACGACACCTGCCGCGATCAATTCCATCAACCTGGATTCTAATTCTGTTTATTATGTGGATTACATCGCCAATGGCGGTACGGATACTTCGCTCGATGGCATTTCTACCCAGTTGCCGGCGACATTCACTGCCCTGGCCGGCGAAACTTACCACATCAAGATAGCCATAGCCGATGTGTCGGATGCAATCTTTGATTCCGGTGTTTTCATCGGTGTGCATAGCCTTTGCGGTGACAGCCTCATCGTTCCGCCCGCGATAGCAGCATTGTCGCTGGATGGCAACACAGTTACCATTGCCAATGAATCGCGCTACGCGACCAGCTATTTTTGGGATTTCGGGGATCAGACCACTTCCACAGAACGGCATCCCGCGCCACACAGCTACGCAGAAGATGGCGTTTACACCGTCACGTTGATCACGCAAAACTATTGCTGCAGCGACACGCTGACCGCGGAGGTCGCAGTGGGTAGCGTTGGGGTTGATGATCTGGTTGAGAAACCATTTTCCGTTTTTCCAAACCCCGTGAGCGATGTTTTGGAAATCCAATGGTCAGGAACTGAAAGCTATGCACTGGAGATTTATGACATTACCGGGAAATTGCTGCATTATGAAGAAAGCGCCGGCTCACAAACCATCGGGTTTAGAAACTTCGAAAAAGGAACTTATTTCGTGAGGATCAGCACAGGCCAGGCGGTTTTCACCGAAAAGGTGATAAAATATTAAGCGGTTTAAAAAACTCAAGTTGCAGATAAATAAGGTTGTACAAAAATAAAAATTACAAAAGTTGAAAACCATTATAGGTACGACTCCGCTGGAGTCGAAATCTTTTGGTAAACCGGTTTTCTAACGTAATGTGATCCCGCCAGCCTGCGTGTACTTGGCAGGCAGGCTGGGATCAATGGTTGATATACACTCAATTGTGATCCAGACGCGCCCCGATGAGCGAATCGGGGCAGGTCGGAATTAGCCTGATAGTTTTCAAAAAGCTCCTAACCGCAGAGCGGTCATAGTACGTTAGCTTATTGAAATAATATCAAAGCGACCCCATAACGGGTCGTACAAAAAAACATCAAATGCCTCCGGATAATTTAAGTGAATTATTTTTGAACACCATCAATAATTAAGGGTGTTCAGAAAGAAGGTCTTTTCGATGCAAGTCAAAAAGGCCTTTTTCTATGTGCAACTGTCGTATGCTGCGCATGATTCTGGGAAAGATGATTTTTGCAAAAACTGAGTTACAATCCGTATTAAATTACAAAAGTTGTATTTTAAATTTCGGCCGTAACCTTTGCGTTTTTTGCAACGTCCATGCGTTAGTGTTTTGAATTAAAACCGGAAAAGCAAAATCAACTATGAAAAATCACATTTACCTCTTTTTTGCACTTCAATTTTTTTCAATCTTCACTTTTGGTCAGGAATACCGCACGATCCGCGGTAAGGTTTACGATAAGCAAACCAACGAGCCGGTACCTTATGCGCATGTCGGTATCCTGGAAAAAGGCATCGGAACGACCACCAGCGACAATGGAATTTTTGTACTGAAAGTACCGGAAAAGTACCTCAGCTCCACGATGATGGTATCTTGCATTGGTTACAAAACCTGGGAAAAGCCGATCCGCGAGATTGAAAGCCCGGTCAGAATTTACCTGGCACAAAACGCCAAAGAATTGAACGAAGTACTCGTGATGGCCGAGTCTGCCGTTGAAGACATCATTCGGAAAGCCGTCAATAACATTCCCAAGAATTATCCTACTCATCCAACCACGGTGACTGGCTTTTACCGCGAATCCCGCACCGACGACAGCCTCAACCACGTCTATCTGGCCGAAGGCGTTTTGAAAATTTATAAAAAAGGATACGACAGCAAAAAAGAAGGACAGGTCAGCCTGGTGCAGGGCAGGCTCATCAACCTCCAAAACCCGCTGGATACAACCGTGGCTTCGCACTTTTCTTCAGGCCACATGGCTGCGCATCGTTTTGATTTTGTGAAAAACAGGGTCGATTTCATTGATGAAAGGTTCTTTCCGGTTTATAAATACTGGATCGAAAACATCACCTGGTACAACGACCGCAAGGTGTTCATCATCGGTTTCGACATAGACGAGGATGCCAACCCCGAGCAGGGTGAAGTTGATGACGAATGGGCGGATAGCGGAGATTCCAACTTCTTGTTCATCATCGGCGGCAGCAAAAAAAGCAAAAAAAAGATCAAAGCCAGGATGCGGGGCAGAATTTACATCGAACAGGAATCCTATGCTTTTGTACGCGCTGAATTCGAGATCACGGAAGAAGGACTGAAAAAGACCAACGATTACCCGCTCTACGCCGGATCGTGGAAAGGCAATTCTTATGTGGTGAACTACCGTAAACTGGATGATACCTGGTATTTCAGCGATGCGCTCCGCGAAGGGAAATACGGCGGAGGCGGCCTTTACAACAACGAGATCAAAATCACGGAGATCGACACGGAAAAGTCAGGACAGATACCCTACAACGACAGGTTGCGCAGGGGTGAAAAATTTACCAGCGTCACAGGCGAATACGATGAAAACTTCTGGAAATCCTACAACACCACGCCACTCAACGAAGGTCTTGCCGAGAGTATTTCCCAGATGGAAACCATGAAGAAAGCACAGGAGGTTTTCGATGAAGCTTACCTGAAGGAATTGCAAATAAAAAGGGATTCTATCCAGGCTATCGAAGCCCGGAAAATCCAGGCTGAAGCCGGTAGCAATAACGGTTTTAATGAGTCTTCCTTTTTTGAACCCAATTTTGCACAACCTCAGAAGAAAAAACAGGATCAGGTCAATGTCCAGTTTATGATGGGACTGGGCAGCCATTTCATCAAAGCGGAAGGCGCTCAATTGGGAGTCACCTATTTTTCCGATGCCACCGATCATCTGGATCCCATCATTTCGACAAATAATGTTTTAAAACCAAAGGACTTTGAGGTCGTGTGGAATATCGATATGGATGTGGCGCTCAACAAAAACTTCTTTGCGCGGTTTGGGTTGAGCGGCGATTTTACGCCGGACATTTACAGGGAGCATTCCATCGGTTTCGGTGCAAAGGTCAATTTATCAAAACAACGCCCTTTTTATTTTAAAACCATCGCCTCGCTCAACAACCTCCGCTATGCCCGCAAAATCGGCAAAGCTGATAACGATTATGGCACTTTCAGAGCCAATGGCAAAAAATTCAATGCCGACAAAATCAACATGTACTACGGCAGCAGAACACTGAATGGCAAACTGGCCGCTGAGTTTTCTATCGAACTCAATCCCAACCAGGAGCTTTACATCAGGGGATTTTATCTATTGCCGATTACCACAAGGCAAGACCTCCGGCTCAGGGAAAAGGGACAGTTTTTTAATAAAAAACATTACGTACCGCTGAGCTTAGGCGATACCCGGGTGGTTAAAAACGGGGAGCCTTTCCGCGGTTCGATCTTCCCGGATCAGACTTTCGGAATTACACTGGGCTTGTTGTTTAAATAGGTTTGTGGTTCGGGGTTCGGGGTTTTAACCGCAAGGTTCGCCACGGAATCGCTGGCTTCGCAAAGTTGAATGTATTCCGGCTATGTGCGACAAAGTCTGATGCCTGCCTGACCCCGCCCGCCTAAAAAATCTACTGTGCTTTTGTCAACTTTCTTTTTCATAATTTGCAGCAAGTTTTGAAAAAGAATACTTCGGTAATTTTTTTCTCACGCTAAGGCGCATAACTTGTGACGCCACAGGCGTTAGACGCAAAGTATATAAAATCAGCGCTTTGCGATCTTGGCGACTTTGCGTGAGAAAAAATCTCGATTTGTTGTTAAAAGAAAAACCACGGAATTTTACACCAAATTCCAACTATTCATGCTTCAATACCAAATAAATGAACCGCAAGCTGGAAGCCTTTAAAAGATTACTCAACATCATGGAAGAACTCCGGGAAAAATGCCCCTGGGATCGCAAACAGACCTTCCAAAGCCTTCGCAATCTCACCATCGAAGAAACCTACGAACTGGCCGATGCCATCCTGGCTCAAAACCCGGACGAGATCAAAGAGGAAGTCGGCGACATTATGCTGCACCTGGTTTTTTATGCAAAAATTGCTGAGGAGCAAAATGCCTTCGACATCGCCGATGCGATCGATGCGGTGTGTGAAAAGCTGATCAAACGGCACCCGCATATTTACGGAGATGTAAAGGTGGAGAACGAAGAAGATGTGAAGAAAAACTGGGAACAACTCAAGCTCCGCGAAGGAAAAAAGTCGGTTTTATCAGGAGTGCCCAATGCTTTGCCGGCGATGGTGAAGGCTTACCGCATGCAGGAAAAGACGGCGCAGGTGGGATTTGAATGGGAAAACAGCGACCAGGTTTGGGAGAAAGTTGAGGAAGAACTGGCGGAGTTTAAAGCTGTTGCCGACCAGCCTCATTCCAAGGAAGAGCAGGAAGAAGAATTCGGCGATGTACTTTTTTCGCTGATCAATTTTGCGCGATTCAAAGGTATTGACCCCGAAACCGCCCTCGAAAAGATCAACCGGAAATTCAAACGCCGGTTTGAATACATCGAAGAAAATGCCCACAAACCCTTGCAAAATATGACGCTCGAAGAAATGGATGCCCTGTGGAACGAAGCGAAAAAGAAATGACCGCAGCAGGATGGGGAATATAGCTTTTTACATTTTTAACCTGCTTCCTATTTAATCTGCGTGGATAACGCCTGTGGCATCACAAGTTCAGCGGAATCAGCGGGACATATTTTTTATTTCCCACAGAACTTTTGACCCTCCCGCCCAGACCCCCGACACCTTGTGTTTGGGTCGGGGCGTGATCGAGGTTATTTTCGCAGATTGACTTTCTGACAAGATGTTTGTGAGTTAAGCATACATTTTTAAAAATAACTTTCAAACAACTAAATAAAAAACGTACATTTGCACCGCTAAAACTGATTTTCGTAATCACAATTGGTAAATTTTAAAATTTTAAAACTTCATGGCAGTCTATTTCACAAAAGAAAAAAAAGAAGAAATCTTCAAAGAATACGGTGGCTCCGTGGGCAATACCGGAAACACAGAAGCCCAGATCGCATTGTTCACCTACCGGATCAATGAATTGTCCAAACACCTCCAGATCAATAAAAAAGACCATTCCTGCCGGCGAACCCTGCTGACCCTTGTGGGAAAAAGAAAGCGCCTGTTGGGATATTTGTCGAAAAGAGACATAAACAAATACCGTGAGCTGATCGAAAAATTAGGCTTGCGAAAATAGTGTTCGTTCCGAAAAAAGTGTTGCTTTTGATAGTGCAACACTTTTTTTTGGTTTCACGTACCATTGAAAAATCCATTCAGAGAGGTTTTAAACACATATTGAAATTTCCCTGAAAATTTAAAAAAGGCCTCCGCAGGAATACGGAGAAAGATGGTTGACAGAAGAAAGATTAATTTATTTTACCATTCCCGTAATTTATATATTTAGCTATTGCCATCCCGCCTTGATATTAAATCAAAATAAAACTCATCACAACAAATTGGTTTGTTCAGAAAATTTGGTTGTATAAATCAGATGAGTGTTTTTAAAAAACTTAAAAGTCGAAATTTTAGGTAGATCACTTTCCTTTAGCGTTGTGCGTCCGGTTTTTTATATCGGCGACCATGACTAAAGAGCGGATTTTATCATTGCGACGACAATAGAATTTTTATCCATTCAAAAAAATATGTAAATCATGGGGAAGCAAATTCCTATCAGTACCTCTTTCAATCTGCCCGATGGCAGGACTGTCACCATCGAAACCGGCAAACTGGCTGCTCAGGCGGATGGATCCGTCGTAGTAAGAATAGGCAACACAATGATGTTTGCCTCAGTCGTTTCAAGCCGTGAATTACGGGAAGGACAATCCTTTTTTCCGCTATCTGTTGATTACCAGGAAAAGTTTTCATCAGCCGGCAAAATTCCCGGCAATTTTTTTCGCCGCGAAGCCAGGCTGTCAGATTATGAAATACTGATATCGAGGCTTGTTGACCGTGCCATCCGTCCGCTTTTTCCCGACAATTATATGTACGATACGCAGGTTATCATCAACCTGATCTCCGCTGACAAAGAAGTCATGCCCGATACGTTGGCAGCCATTGCAGCTTCCAGCGCTTTAGCTGTTTCCGATATTCCCTGGAACGGGCCGATCTCGGAAGTCAGGGTAGCCAAGATCAATGGTAAGTTTGTGGTCAATCCAAACCGTTCTGAAATCCCCAATGCCGAATTGGATATCGTGGTTGCAGCTACCATCGACAATGTGATGATGGTGGAAGGCGAGGCAAAAGAATGCAGCGAAGCGGATTTGGTACAAGCTATAAAAGTAGGCCACGAGGCCATCAAACCACAATGCCAGGCTCAATTGGAACTGGCAAAACTCGTAGGCGAAAAAGCCATGACTAAGCGCGAAGTGGAAATTGTGGAAGAAGATGAAATATTGAAAAAGCGGATTGAAGCTTTGGCAAAAGATAAAATTTATGATGTAGCAAAAGGCGCTTTTGAAAAACCTGTCCGAAAAGAAAAATTCAAAGAGATCAAAGAATTAGTTGAGGAAACGTTGATGGAAGAACTCGGAGAAGAAGCCTGGGAAGAAAAAGCCGCCGAGGCCGCCGATCATTTTGACAAACTCAAAAAAGAAACGATCCGCGAAATGGTACTCAGCGAAAACACCAGGTTGGACGGACGCGGATTCAAGGAGATCAGGCCGATCTGGTCGGAAATCGATTACCTCCCATCGACGCATGGTTCGGCGATCTTTACACGTGGAGAAACCCAAGCCCTCGCCTCAATGACGCTCGGTACCAAAATGGACAAGCTGATGGTGGACACAGCCATGGACCTTTCATACGAAGACTTTATCCTGCACTATAACTTCCCTGCTTTCTCCGTAGGAGAAACAAAACCCTCGCGAGGCCCGGGCCGGCGCGAGATCGGCCACGCCAACCTCGCACAACGTTCTTTGAAACAGGTTTTACCGAAGGATAATCCTTATACCCTGCGGATCGTTTCCGATATTTTGGAATCCAATGGTTCATCATCTATGGCAACGGTATGTGCCGGCTCGCTGGCGCTGATGGATGGCGGCGTCCAGATCAAAGCTGCTGTTTCGGGTATTGCCATGGGAATGATCTCTGATGGCAAACGCTTTGCTATCCTGTCCGATATTCTTGGCGATGAAGATGCCCTGGGCGACATGGATTTTAAAGTAACGGGAACCCAAAAAGGCATCACCGGCTGCCAGATGGACATCAAGATCGAAGGTTTGCCTTACGAAATGCTCGAGAAAGCTTTGCAGCAGGCTCGTGACGGACGTTTGCACATCATCAATGAAATGAATAAAACCATCTCCAGGCCGAATGAAGATTACAAACCGCATGCACCCCGCATCGTCGAAATACTTATCGACAAGAGCTTTATCGGAGCGGTTATCGGCCCCGGCGGCAGCATCATCCAGGAGATCCAAGCCGAAACCAACACCGTCATCAATATCGAAGAGGTTGACGACAAGGGTGTGGTGAGTATCTCAAGCAGTGATAAAGCCTCCATTGATGCAGCGCTGGAAAGGATCAAGTCCATTACCCACATGCCGGAGGTTGGTGACGTTTACACCGCCAAAGTGGCTTCTGTGATGCCCTACGGCGCATTTGTTGACTTTTCGGGAAAGAGCGGATTGCTCCATGTCTCTGAAATATCTCATTCCAGGATAGACAAAGTGGAGGATGTATTGAAACAGGGGGATGAGATCAAGGTAAAACTGATCGGCATCGACCAAAAAACCGGCAAATTCAGATTGTCCCACAAAGCTTTATTGCCAATGCCGGATGGTCAGAATAAAAATCGCTCGAAAGAAAATTGACCTTTTTCGATGTCTGTTTTTTTATAAAAAGGAAAAAGCCCTTGTTCTGAATAATGAAGAAACAAGGGCTTTTTTTATAATTGTCGAAACTTTTTTGGCTTGCATATTGTATTTAAAGGTGAAATTCCCTCTTATAAGTATTTTTATACATAAAGTCAAGTTTTTTTTTGGAAAAAGGAACTTTCTTTTAGAAAAAACGTATTATTATAACGCCAAATATCCTCCGTCATTTTCAATTGAAAAAAAGCCCATTCGAACATGCGTCAACTTAAGATTACAAACAAAATTACTGCAAGAGAAAGCCTCTCATTGGATAAATATCTCAATGATATTGGTAAGATCCCGATGCTTTCTGCCGATGATGAAGCACAACTCGCCAAAGCCATTCGGGAAGGAGACAATAACGCACTGGAAAAATTGACCAAAGCCAACCTGCGCTTCGTCGTTTCTGTTGCCAAACAATACCAGAATCAGGGTCTTTCATTAAGCGATTTGATCAACGAAGGTAATGTCGGCCTGATGAAAGCTGCCAAACGTTTTGACGAAACCAAAGGTTTTAAATTTATCTCTTACGCCGTTTGGTGGATCAGGCAATCCATCCTCCAGGCTATCGTTGAATACTCCAGGATCGTCCGCCTCCCGTTGAATAAAGTGGGTTCTTACAACAAAGTAAATGAAGCTTTTCTCAACTTCGTGCAGGAATTCGAACGCGAACCGACCAACGAAGAACTCGCTGAACTCCTCGAAATGACGCCCAAAGAGATCAACAACATGCTCAAAGGCAACAGCAGGCACCTGTCATTCGATGCTCCGCTCAGCAGCGAAGACGGCGACTCCACCATGCTGGATGTGATCGTGGGCGACGATACCGTTCTCCCCGACAACAACCTCATGGAACAATCTCTCAAAGAAGAAGTGCAGCAAGGCCTGTCCATCCTTTCTCCCCGCGAGGTAGAGGTATTGTCTTCTTATTATGGATTAAATAATTACAAATCGCTGACCCTCGAAGAGATCGGCGACCTTTACGGCCTGACAAGGGAACGGGTTCGCCAGATCAAAGAAAGAGCGATCCGCAGGCTCCGCAAATCTTATAATCGCAACAACCTGAAATCTTATCTCGGGTAAACAATTCAGAACACTTCGTTATTCATACAAATACAGAAAATCCCGCTTCAACCAAGAGGCGGGATTTTTTATTAAATTTGCAATTGATTTTTCGGCTTTGCCAAAATTCTAAATACGCAATGACCTTTTCAAAAACTGCCTTTCTTTTTGCGATTTTAGTGCTTTTCAGTTGTGGAAACAGCGACGATTCTCCACCCGTTGAAGACGTCCCGGAAATTCCTGAACAAACCACATCCCAGCCTACAAAAATGATCGTCAACATTGACAACCTCCGACTGAGGGCTTCAGCAGGGGAGGCAGGCGAAGAAATCGCCAAGCTGAATGCCGGAAGCGTGGTTTATGATCTGGGGGAGGTCAGCGATTTTACCACCAAAATACAGTTGCGCGGGATCTGGTTCGATGAACCCTGGCTCAAAGTCAGAACCGAACAAAACCTCGAAGGCTGGGTCTATGGCGGCGCCGTTAATTTTGATGTGGAAAACCCTACACAGCTTTCCAAAATGATCATGGACAAGCGCCTCCAAACCTTTTTTGGCAAGGAACTGACGCTCAATATCCACCGCTACTATGCCGGTTTCAACAATATGAAAACAAATAACGATTTCCTGGCAAACCTGAGAGATGGCAACAACCTGAGAGACACCCTTACAAAAATCCTTGAAAACAAGATTAA